>JALYUS010000202.1 GCA_030853625.1 Chloroflexota bacterium | reverse complement strand
CAGAGTGGCGAGCGCGATTCCTCGACCGTCCCCGCGAAGTCAATCCCCGGCACCATCGGGTAGCGCCGCACCACCCGCCCTTTGCCCGTCACCGCGAGGCCGTCCTTGTAGTTGAGCGTCGAGTAGGCAATTGAAACGAGCACATCGCCGTCCGGAAGATCGCCGGTGGCTAACTCCCTGATCTCCGATTTAACCGCGCCATCGGATTCCGTCAGCACGAGTGCCTTGAATTGATCGTCCGCCATTCCTCTCCTCTTCTCCGTGGTAGCGTAGGCGTCAGCCTGCGAGATTTGTCGGCGAAATTCATCCTGGGAATTAGACGCAGGCTGGAGCCTATGCGACCGACTCACGGCAGCGCGACGTGCAGATCGCGCGCGACGGTGGCGATCGCATCCCATGTGGCATCCGGGAGGGGGATACCCTTCTCGGTGCGGTCGGCGCGGCTGCGCGATTCCGGCTCGCCGGGGAGGAGGACTTCATCGAACCCTTCGGCGGGCTGTTGGCTCTTCAGGCGGGCGGCGACGTTCTCGACCGTTTCGAGGAAATCGTCGTCGGCGCGGAAGGTGCCGGGATCAATGCAGCAGACGAAGAGGCAGGAGCCGCGTTCGCGCTCCGGCACGACCTGGCCGCCGCTCAACCCGACCGCCAGCATCTCAACAATGACGGACATCGCGTATCCCTTATGCCCGGCGAAAGGAAGCAGCATACCGCCATCGTAGAATTCCTCTACATCGGTCGTCGGGTCGCCGTGTTTGTCCAGAATCCATCCTTCCGGCACCGGTTCCTTGCGGGCGCGAGCAACCATCAACTTGCCTTGCGCGCCGCCCGTCGTCGCGTAATCGAGGAGGATCGGCGGCTGCCCGCTCGTGCGGGGGATCGCCCACGAGAACGGGTTCGTACCGAGCGCCTTCGATTTCGCGCCGAACGGTGTCGCCTGATACGGCCCGTGCGCGCCGGACGCGGCTGCGAAGGTAATCAGCCCTTCGCGCGCGCCCAGTTCCGCCCACTCGCCGATCCGGCCCGTGTGGTGGCAGCGAAATGCGGAGGCTGCCGCAATGCCGATCTCGTTCGCCTTGCGCGCCGCAATCGTCGCCGTCAGCCGCGCGCCGATCTGCCCGAACGTCGAGTTGCCGTCCACAATTGCGGTTGCCGCTGTCTCATGCGAGACGAATGGCTCGTTTGCCGGCCGGAGTTTGCCGTTATTGATCTCCGCGATGTAACTGGGAATACGGATCACGCCGTGCGAATCGTGCCCCGCGAGGTTCGCGCCGATCAGCGAGCGTGTCACGCCCTCCGCATTCTCCGCTGTCGCCCCCGCCGCACGGAAGATCGCCTGTGAAAGATCGCCCAGCGTTTCCGCGTCGCGCGTCTGTACCATCTCCATTCCTCCTTGACCGGATGGTCATTGAACCACCAAGCCGCCAAGCGAGAGATTGAACGCAGAGGAGAAATACGGAAGAAGACGATGATAGATTCTTCGTTTCTCTGTTGCCTCTGCGTCCTCTGTGATCTCTGCGTTAAAGTCCTCCCTTGCCGCTCTCGCGCGGGACGATTGCCGGAATTTGCGCTTCCCGAATCATCGTGTTGAGCGCCACGACATCCCGCTCAATGATTCCATCAAGGGTCGTCCGGTGCGCGTCGGCACGACTGGCGAGGCTTTCATAGACGGCGACGGATTGCTTCGTGGGCGCGGCATCGGCCCCGGCGACCGCGCCGTAGACGCCCGCCAGTTTGCTATTCAACTTGACGGGGAAGTTCAGCGTGTCGGAGCGCACTTTTGCTTGTGTCTGGATCAAGTCTTCCTCGATCGGCGCGAGCCGTTCCTTGAGCGTCGTGATATGTTCGGTGATCGCCGGATTCACCTTCTCGTCGCTGGCGCGCTTCTCCCATTCCTCCGCCTGCGCGCGGACGGCGCGGAGCGTCTTGATCGTCGCATGCGTCGCGTTGATCGTGTCACGGATGCGGCAGAGCAGCGCGAACTGCGCGTCGAAATCCGCTTGTGCCGCCGACACACGCGGGTCTTTCTCGATCACGAAGGATTGCGTCTGCGTCTCGTCGCCGACGGTCAGGCGCACCTGATACGTACCGGGCGCGGCAATTGGGCCGGGCAGCGTCCCTTCGGCGGTGAAGAAGCCGTCAATGCCCTCAGCGTCCGCGTAGCGCATATCCCATGTGAAGCGGTTGACACCAATCTCCGCAGACACCTTCGGTTCTTCCTTCTTTGGAGGGGTCGTGGTCGGGGAGGGCGGTTCGCGAACCGCCCCTACGTCGTCGGCTTTCGGCTTCTCTTCGCTCTTAAATGTCTTGATCTCGTTTCCGGCATTGTCGAGGAATGTGAGCGTAACGGGGGCTTCCGGCTTTTCCTTGAGATAGTAGGTGACGAGTACGCCGTCCGGCGGGTTGGAGCCGGCATCGAGGAAGTGTTCGACGACCGAACCATCCGCCTTCTTCTCCTGCGTCTTGGTGAGGATCGTCGCGCCGCTCATCTGATAATTCTTGCCGGGCGTCGCCTGCCGGAAGAAGCCACGGTTCGTCACGAAGCGGACGGTCGGGCGCGGCGGGAAGAGGCGGAATGCTCCCTTCATCGTCTCGTCCGTCGCCTGCCGGAGTGCCGTGAGATCGTCGAGAATCCAGAAGGCGCGGCCATGTGTCGCGGCGATCAGATCGGAATCCTTGACCGCGAGATCGTGGATCGGCACGACGGGGAGATTCAGTTGCAACGGCTGCCAGTGATTACCGTCATCAAACGAGACATGCACGCCGGTTTCGGTCCCCGCATACAAGAGGCCGCGCCGCGCCGGGTCCTCGCGGATGACGCGGGTGAAGTCATTCTCCGCGATGCCGTCCGTAATCGTTGCCCAATGCGCGCCGTAGTCGTTCGTCTTGTAAAGATATGGACGGAAATCATCGAGTTTGTAGCGCGTCGCCGCGACGTATGCCGTCGCCGCGTCATGCGGAGAGGGTTCGATGATCGAGATCAGCGCCCATTCTCCCATCTCCTTCGGCGTCACATTCTCCCAATGCACGCCGTTGTCGCGGGAGACGTGGATCAGACCATCGTCCGACCCGGCCCAGAGGACACCCTGTTGCACCGGCGATTCCGCGAAGGCGAAGATGGTACCGTAATATTCCGCGCCCGTGTTGTCTTTCGTGATCGGCCCGCCGCTCGCTTCCATCTTTGTGACATCGTTGCGCGTCAGATCGGGGCTGGCCGTCTCCCAACTGCTTCCCTCGTCCGTCGAGCGGAAGACGTGATTGCCGGTGATGGTGAGCGTGTTCGGGTCATGCGGGGAGAGCATGATCGGCGCAGTCCAGTTGAAGCGATACTTAACATCCTTCGCACCCCAGCCGAGATGTGGTTCCGGCCAGACATTGATGTTTCGGCGCTGCCCGGTGCGCCGGTCGAGGCGGGTGATCGCGCCACCGTAACTCCCCGCGAAGATGATGTTCGGGTCGTCCGGGCGCACGGCGATGTAGCCGCTCTCGCCGCCGCCGACCTCGAACCACTCGGACTGCGGGATGGCGGCCATCGTGGAGCGGCTTGGCCCGGCGATCGTCGTATTGTCCTGCTGCGCGCCGTAGACGCCGTAGGGCGTCTCGGCGTCAGTCGTGACGTGGTAGAATTCCGCTGTTGGCTGGTTGTAGAGGGTGGACCACGTAGTGCCGCCGTTGAAGGAGACTGCTGCGCCGCCGTCGTTCCCCTGAATCATTCGTTCGGGGTTGTTCGGGTCAATCCAGAGGTCGTGGTTGTCGCCGTGCGGGATCGGGAACTGCGCGAACGTTTTGCCGCCATCGGTGGACTTGAATGCCGGGACGTTCAGCACCCAGAGTGTTTCCGGGTTCGTCGGGTGCGCGTAGATGTGCATGTAATACCAGGCGCGCTGCCGCAGATTCCGATCCTCGGAGAGCCGTTCCCATGTCGCGCCGCCGTCGTCCGAGCGGAAGACCGCGCCATCCTCGGCCTCGATCAGCGCCCAGACGCGGTCACGCTGGGCGGGTGAGGCAGCGAGGCCGATCTTGCCGAGGACGCCATTTGGCAGGCCGGGATGGCGCGTGATCTCTGCCCAGCTGTCGCCACCATCAGTCGTCTTGAAGATGCCGCTCCCCTCGCCGCCGCTGACCAGTTGGTGCGCGTCGCGTCGCGCCTCCCAGAAGGAGACGTAGAGGACGCGCGGATTGTGCGGATCCATGACGAGGTCGCTCGCTCCCGCCGTCTCACTGCGGAAGAGCACCTGCTCCCACGTCTTGCCGCCGTCCTTCGAGCGGTAGACGCCGCGCTCCTTGTTCGGCCCATGCGCGTGGCCGAGCGCCGCGACGTAGAGCAGATCGGGATTCTTCGGATGGATACGGATTTTGGCGATATGCCGGGTCTCCGCGAGTCCAATGTTCGCCCATGTCTTGCCCGCATCGGTGGATTTGTAGACGCCATCGCCGTGCGCGACGTTGCCCCGAATCGAGACCTCGCCCATGCCGACATAGATGACGTTCGGATCAGACTCGGAAACGGCGATGGCGCCGACCGATGCGCGTTTAAAGAAGCCGTCCGAAATATTCTCCCAGAAGACACCGCCATCAGTCGTCTTCCAGACGCCGCCGCCCGTCGAACCGAAATAAAAGACCTGATCGCGCGCCGGATCGCCCGCGACCGCCACGACGCGGCCACCCCGGAACGGTCCAATCAGCCGCCATTCGAGCGCATGCAACTGGTCACTGGCAATCGGTGTGTCGCTCATTGTTCCCCCTTCGTATCCTGTCGCCTCACCCTCGAACATGCCAATAGTCTCGCACACGCGACGGAGACCCGGCAATCACGAGAGTGTGAAACCGGAAACCGGAGAGAACCGCAAAGGCGCAAAGGACACGAAGAACGCAAAGAAGTACAAGAGAATGAAATTCATGCACCTTCCCTTTTTCTTTGCGCCTTTGCGGTTCTCTCCGGTTTCACGCTTCACAGCGCCGCGACGACCTGCGGATAGACGCGTTGGAATGCTTCGGCATAGCGGATGTCGGAGGCGCCACCAGCGCGACGGGCATGGTTCGCGCGGTAAACGGCGCGCTCGGTGTAATAGTCCCGCAGGTAGGATTGCGCCTTGATCGCTTCCATTGCGCGCTGCTTCTTGTCGAAAACGGCGGT
>JALYUS010000187.1 GCA_030853625.1 Chloroflexota bacterium | reverse complement strand
GGCCTATACCACTTCGCCATCCTCGTTCCGACGCGGGCGGACCTTGGCCGCTGGGTGCGGCACTGGCTCGAACTCGGTCTGCCACTCGGCCAGGGCGACCATTTGGTCAGCGAAGCGCTCTATCTCTCGGACCCCGACGAGAACGGCATCGAAGTGTACCGCGACCGGCCGCGCGATGAATGGCACTGGGCCAATGGGCAGGTGCTGATGGGGGCGGGGCCAGTTGATATTCGGGGCTTGCTGGCCGACGCCGAGCGTGCCAACGAACCGTGGACCGGCCTACCCGCAGGCACACGGCTCGGACATATCCATCTCCAGGTCGGCGACATCGCGCAGGCGGCGACGTTCTATCACGACATCCTCGGCTTCGATATCGTCTCTGCGATGCCGAGCGCACTCTTCGTCTCCGCCGGTGGCTACCATCACCATATCGGACTGAATACCTGGCACAGCAAGGGTGCGGCCCCGGCGCCCGCCGATATGGTCGGCCTGCGCTTCTTCACCGTCAACTTTCCCACCGAGGAAGCCCGGCGCGACGTCCTCGATCGAATCGCCGCCGCCGGCCTCCCCACCACGCAGACCGGTGATACCGTCGCCGTCCAGGACCCGTGGCAAAACACGCTGCTCTTGAAAGCAATGAGCAACGAGCAATGAGCAATGAGGCGGGATCCCGAAATCACTCATTGCCCATTGCTCGTTGCTCATTGCTTCACTGATCCATCACCGAGCCGTCTTCGCGTAGGCGCGTGAGGACGGCTCGCGGCTTGTAGGGGTGGCGCTCCGCCGCGTCCTCGGCGAGTTCGATGCCAATGCCGGGCACGTCGGGGATGATGAGATAGCCGCCCTCGCGCTGCACCGTCGTCTTCACCATCTCGGTCTTCGGCGGGCGATCCTCACCGAGTGGGTATTCTTGCAACGCGAAGTTTGGGATACAGGCCGCCAGTTGGATGCACGCCGCCGTACTCACGGGGCCGAGTGGGTTATGCGGCACGACGCCGACATGCCGCGCTTCCGCTAGGGCCGCGATCTTCTTCGCTCCCGTCAGCCCCCCGCACATGCAGACATCGGGCCGCACATACTGCACCGCCCCGCGCGCCAGCAGCATCTCGAACTCATAGATCGTGTGCAACCGCTCCCCCGTCGCGATCGGGATGCTGATGTGCTGCGCGATCAGCGCCATCGCATCGAAGTTGTCCGGCAGCGTCGGGTCCTCGTAGAAGAAGGGATAGTACGGCTCGATGCCGCGCGCCAGCACGACCGCCTCCGCCGGGGTCAGTTGGCGGTGAATCTCAATGCACAAGTCCACGTCGTCGCCGACCGCCGCGCGGTACTGCCGCACCGTCTCAATCGCGTCGCCCATCCGGGCGGCGTGCGTCTTGAAGTAGGGCTGATCGCGCGGGGTGTCGGTGAAGGGGGTGAGGTGGCCGACCGCCGTGAAGCCCTGCGCCTTGGCGTCAATGCAGCCCTGCACGAGTTCCTCGCGCGTCTGGCCGAAGACATGGTAATAGACGCGGGCCTTGTCGCGCGTTTTGCCGCCGAGCAGTTGGTAGCAGGGGACGCCGAAGTGCTTGCCCGCGATGTCCCAGAGAGCGATGTCAATCGCGCTGAGCGCGCCCATGATCGCCGCGCCGCGGAAGTGCGTCCAGCGGTAGAGATAGTTCCAGTGATGCTCGATGCGTAAGGGGTCCTGACCAATCAGGTAGCGCTTGAAGGTCTCGACGACCGCAGCCGACGCTTCGAGAAAGCCCCACGAGCCGGATTCGCCCAGCCCGGTGATACCGGCGTCCGTATGCACCTGCACAAAGAGGTAGCGGTCTACCGCGATCGTTTCAATGGCCGTGATCTTCATGCGCCTTCCTCCGTTCACTCAGCGATCGTTCATCGCGCTACTCTACACCAATCGGTGAAAGGAGTGGGCACGGATTGCACGCGCGTTGACAGCCGCTTTCGCACAGTGATACGTTGCCACCAGCGATATGGCACAAAGGAAAAGGGCGGTACGGGCGCCCTTTGGGCAGATTTCCAGCCTGCCGTCTCGCCTTGAGAGGCAGGCTGGAAAGCCTGCTACCACCGGGAAATCCCGAACGAAAGGAATCCTCTGATGACGAAGCACCTGGGTCGGCGCGATCTCCTGAAAATGACGGCGGGGTCCGCCGTTGCCGCGCTGCTTGCCGCGTGCGGGGGTGGCAGTAGCGCGACTACTGCGCCGAGCGGCACGAAGCCCGCACAGACGACCCTCCCCGGTGGCGCCGGTGGCCAGACGCCTGCCCCGTCCGGCACGCTCTCCGGCGGCACGGGCGGGCAGACACCCGCCCCCGTCGCGACGAGCGCGCCTCCCGTGACGACAGCGGGGACACCGAGCGCGGCATCATCCGTGGCGAGCGCGGCTTCGCCGCCAGCCGCGAGTGGCAGCACGCCCCTCAGCACGCCGAACCCGGCAATTAAAGGCGCCGTCAAGTACTGGCAGACGACGTACGACGACCCGAAGGTGCCGAGCGCGCTATTCCACGATGAGTTCCTGAAAGACATGAAGACGATTCTCCCGAATGTCACGCTGACCGAGGAACAGTATGCATACGGGGATTTCCTTGGTAAACTGCGGACGGTGATCCGTGCGAATCAGCCGCCGGACATGGCGGAAATTCAGTTGACCTGGGCGCCGGAATTGGCAGCGACGGGCGCGCTCCTGGAACTCAATCTCGCGGATTTCGGCTACCGCCCGGAGCAGTTCTGGCCGGGCGCGCTGCGCGGTTCGCTCTGGCAGGGCAAACTGTACGGCATCCCCAAGCGGAATGAGACGATGGCTTTTATCTACAATACGGAGATCTTCGCCAGGGCGGGCCTTGATCCGACCAGGGGGCCGGAGACGTGGGAGGACGTGAAGAATTTCTCCAAGCAGATCACGGAAAAGACCGGGAAGCCGGGGTTTGGCCTCGCCGCGAAACTGAACAATGGCAACACGCCGTACCGCTTCATGCCGATCACCTGGGCCTATGGTGGCGCGGCGCTCGATGAGACGGACGATGCGCCGAAATACGAGAAATCCAACTTCGACAGCGCGGGCAATATCGCCGCCTTGCAGTGGATTCAGGACATCTACACGAATGGCTGGGCGCCGCAATCCTCGCTCACCAATACGCAGACCGAAATCTACGATCTCTTTATCTCCGGCGAAGTGGCGATGATGATTGACAAGCCGTCCGCTTATCCGATCATCAAGAACAAAGCGCCGGATGTGGCGGCAAAGATGGCCTACAGCCTCTATCCAAAGGGGCCGGTGCGCCGTGCCGTCGTCTTCAATGGCTGGAACTGCGTCATCTTCAAGGGCGCGAAGGATGTGGATGCGGCGAAAGCGGTGGTGCGCGAAATGACCTCGCCGCTCTGGTCGCTGCGCCTCTCCTACGAATCCTCCAACCCCGGCAACCGCGATGCCTTCACGCTCCCCGAACAGCAGCAGCGCGTCAAGGAGATCAAATTCCTCGATATCGCGACGGAAATGATGCAGTACGGCATCTCTTTCCCCGCCATCCCGGAAGCGGGCGACATCATGAATCTCTACGTCCCGCAGATGATGCAGGATGTGATGACCAGGGCGAAGACGCCGGAACAGTCCGCCAAAGATACCGCGAAAAAAGTCAACGACCTGATCGCCAAGCGGAAGTAACCTAACCCCCAGCCCCTTCCGTTCCTCGGCATGGGAAGGGGAGTGAGCCTCCAAGAGATCGGGGCATTATGCATAGCACCTCGATAGTGCGATGAATCACCCCTTCCCACGCCGAGGAACGGAAGGGGCCGGGGATTAGGTTCTTTGCACAAATCTTCGCCCCGCTGATTGACATTGGATCATGTGCGGTATACATTCGACGCGGAACTCACGCACACAAAGGGAGTGTTGTTTGTTGCCCGCCGCGCCGGTCATCGCACCATGTTGTGGCGTTGTCGATCGGTATGGAGAGGAGAGACCCGGTGGCTGAAGGACTGACTCGACGAGGCATTCTGAAACTTACGGCGGGGTCCGCAGGGGCGGCGCTTCTCGCAGCGTGCGGCGGTGGCACGGCTGCGACGAACACCCCGGCCGGCCCGAAGGCGACTGCGCTCCAGGGCGGCACAGGTGGGCAAACAGCAGTGCCGGCTGTGACGAGCGCGCCTGCAGCCGCTCCGACAACGGTATCAGGCAGTGCCGCCGCTGCCGTAGCAACGAAGCCCGCCGCAGCCTCCGCAGCGAGCGGCACGACGACTGCCGCCATTAGTAGCTCTTTGCCGACGAATGTCCCGAACACGACTGTCAAGGGCAATGTCCGCTACTGGCAGACGACGTACGATCCGCCGGGTGTCCTCGATCAAACGTATCACGATCAGTGGATTACCAACCTGAAGACGGTCCTGCCCGGCGTTACCTTCAACGAAGAGCAATATGCCTATGGCGATATGCTCGACAAATTGCGCGTCGTCCTCAAGGCGAATCAAGGGCCTGATGCCGCCGTCATCGTCATCCAGTGGTGCCCCGAACTGGCGGCGAGCGGTGTGCTATCGGAAATCAACCTCGCGGACTTCGGCTACACGGCGGATAAGTTCTGGCCGGGCGCCTTGAAGTCCGTAACGTGGAACGGCAAACTGTACGGTATCCCGACCAATAATGAGACGATGGCGATGATCTATAACAAGGACATCTTCCAGAAGGCGGGCCTCGACCCAAACAAGGGGCCGGAGACGTGGGAGGATGTGAAGAATTTCTCCAAGCAGATCAAGGACAAGACGGGCAAGGCCGGCTATGGAATGGTTGCCAAACTGAACAATGGCAATATTCCCTATCGCTACATGCCGCTCACCTGGGCCTATGGCGGCGGCGCGCTCGACGAGGCGTCGGACAATCCGACCTATCAGAAATCCATGTTCGACAGCGATGGGAATATCCAGGCGTTGCAGTGGATGCTCGATGTTTTCTCGTACGGCGCGGCGCCGCAATCCACGTTGACGAATACGCAGACCGAGATCCGCGACCTCTTCACTTCTGGTGAGGTGGCGATCATGATTGACCATCCAGTCGCGTATCAGGTAGCGAAGGTGAAAGCGCCGGATGTCGCGGAGCAGATGGCCTATGTTCTGATGCCGAAGGGGCCGGTGCGCCGCGCCGTCGCGTTCGGTGGCTCGAACTATGTCGTCTTCAAGGCCGCCAAAGATCAGGACGCAGCGAAGGCGGTCGGGAAAGACCGAACCTCCCCGTATTGGTCCACGCGACTGATCTGGACGAGTTCCAACCCCGGCAACCGTGATGCCTTTGCAAGCCCGGAGCAGGCGCAGCGGCTGAACGACATCAAGTTCCTCAATATTACGACGGAGATGCTCCAGTATGGCATCTCGTTCCCCGCCATCCCGGAGAACTCGGACATCGTCAACCTGATCGTTCCGCAAATGATTCAGGAAGTGCTGACCAAAGCAAAGACACCGCAGCAGGCCGGTCAGGATGCCGCGAAAAAGGTCAATGACATGATCGCCAAGCGAAAATAGCGATGCGTGGCTGATACACTGAGCAATGAGAAGGGCGTTCCTTCACCCATCCATTGCTCAGTGTTTCCTTGACAACGCGCGCCGTGAAATGTTACGTTTCTCCACGTCGTAGAAAAGGCGCTCGCTCTTTTGTCCGTTGAACGTGTGCGTGTCTTGCGGACCGATCACAGTGCAACCGCAGAGCCTCTTTGAAGGGAGGAGACGAGTGACAACGGCAACGCGAACGCTCCGGAAGCCAGGGGCCGCGCCGGTTGCGCCGGGCAGTACGAATCTCCTACGGGAGATGTGGAACCGTCGCGGCGACTATATGTATGTGCTGCCGGCGCTGATCATCATGGGATTGGTGATCGTCTATCCCCTCATCAAGGTGATCTGGCTCAGCGTGCATTTCACCTCGCCGTATGGCGGCGCGGAGCAGTTCGTTGGCCTCGATAACTACAAGGAGGCCGTGCAGGACGAGCATTTCGGCATCGTCGTCAAGAATACGATCATCTGGACCTTCGCGAGTACGGTGATCTCCCTTTTCTTCGGCCTCGCGACGGCGATCCTCATCTCGCGCCCAATTCGCTTCCGGGGGTTCTTCCGCAGCGTCCTTTTCATTCCCTACGTCATCGGGCCGGTGACGGCGGCATTCGTTTGGAAGTGGATATTTCACGCGGATTTCGGCGTCCTGAGTGGCCTTTTGATCCAGATGGGCATCATCCACACACCGATTAAGTTTATTGACTCAACGAACCTCGTCCTGCCCTCGCTGATCGCCGTCAATGTCTGGAAAGAGTTTCCCTTCGCGATGGTGCTCCTGCTCGCCGGATTGCAGGCGATTCCCGAGCAACTCTATAACGCCGCGAAGATTGATGGCGCGGGCCGCTGGCGCCGGTTCACCGATATTACCGTCCCGCAGTTGATGCCCGTCATCACCGTCGCGAGCATCCTGCTCATCATCTCGAACGTGAATGCCTTCACGATTGTCTGGATTCTGACAGGTGGTGGCCCGGCTTACCGATCGCAGATCTTCATTACGCACATCTATTCAGTCGCCTTCGTCGGTAGCCCGCACTTCGAGTTGGCCTCGGCGCTCGGCGTCATGATTTTCTTCGCTCTGATGATCTTCGCGATCTTCTATGTCCGACTTCTGACGCGGCAAAACCGCTCTCGCCGCGTCGTTGAGGAGGAGGGCGATGTTCTTCTCGTCGGGAACGGGATGCCGGTCGGCGAATCCGTTGGTGGCGTCGAGTAGCAGCCGGTCACACAGGGGAGACGCGAAGATCAGAATACCTGTCTCTGCGGTTGCAAGCGTTTTCTGTCCGGGAGGAATACGGTATGGCGGTTGTTGCACGGCCACGAGAAATGAATGTTGATACCTCCCATGCGACGCTGATTGCGCGCACGCGGCGGCGGCGAAAGATCGAGAGCATCCTGATTGATAAGGTCGTGGCATACGGCTTTCTGATCGTGATGTGCATCTTCGCGCTCTTTCCCTTCGCGTGGATGTTCAGCACCTCCATCAAGACGCCACAGGAAGCGTTCGTTATCCCGCCGCGCTGGATCCCGCATCACATCACTTTTTCGGCCTATCGCGTCTTGTGGGATACACACGCGGCGAACAACAACAACTTTCCGCGCTATTTCCTCAATAGCACGATCGTCAGTCTCGGTGCGATGATCCTCTCCGTGTTGATCGCGGTGCCGGCGGCGTACGCCTTCGCGCGGTTCGTCTTTCCTGGCAAGAACTGGTTCTTCTATGCGATCCTCGGTCGGAACATGTTTCCGCTCGTCGTCTTTCTCGTGCCGCTCTTCCAGTTGATGGCGACGCTCAAGTTGCAAAACAACTACTTCGGCCTGATTCTGGCATATCTCACCTTCTCTCTCCCGCTCGCGATCTGGCTCCTCAAGGGGTTCTTCGACAATATCCCGGTGGAGTTGGAGAAGGCGGCGCGGATTGACGGCTGTACGCGTTTCGGGGCATTCTTCCGCGTCATCCTGCCCTTGACGATTCCCGGTATCGTCGCGACGGCGATCTACTCCTTTATCGGCGCGTGGAACGAGTACATCTTCGCGATCACGTTGACGAGCGACGCGAATCTGCGCACACTCCCCGTCGGGCAAGGATATTTCCTCACGGAGAACAGTTCGAACTGGGCGGGCCTGATGGCCGTCTCATTGGTCATCAGCATCCCGGTTGTCGCATTCTTCCTGCTTCTGCAACGCTACTTCATCCGCGCGCTCACGGAAGGCGCAGTCAAAGGGTAGGACTGAGGGCTGAGGACTAAGGAATGCGGGCTGGACACTCAGTCCTTCGTCTTCCCAAAAGGAGATAGAGATGGCGGAAGTGGTATTGACGGATGTAGTCAAAACGTACGGCACGGTGATTGCCGTGGATAATGTCTCGCTAACGATGGAGGATGGCGAGTTCGTGACACTCGTCGGGCCGTCCGGCTGCGGCAAGACGACAACGCTCAACCTGATCGCGGGCCTGCTGGACATCACGAGCGGGACGATTGAGATCGGCGGGCGGGTAATCAATGATCTCGATCCGAAGGATCGTGACATCGCGATGGTTTTCCAGAATTACGCCCTCTACCCGCATAAGTCCGTCTACGAGAACCTTGCCTTCCCGCTGAAGATGCGCGGTGAGAAGAAAGATGAGGTCGAGCGCAAGGTGCGGGCGGCGGCGGACAGCCTCGGTATTCAGGAATTGCTGGACCGGCGGCCGCGCGAGCTTTCCGGCGGTCAGCAGCAGCGCGTGGCGCTTGGCCGCGCGGTCGTGCGGAATCCACAGGTCTTCCTGATGGACGAACCGCTCTCCAACCTCGACGCGAAGTTGCGCGTTCAGACGCGGGCGGAGATCAAGCGGCTGCACCGCGATCTGAACGCGACCGTCGTCTACGTCACGCACGACCAGTTGGAAGCGATGACGATGAGCGACCGCGTGGCGGTCATGGGCGGCGGGACCGTCCATCAGTATGGCACGCCGCTGGAAGTCTTCGACACGCCTGCCGATCTTTTCGTCGCCTCCTTTATCGGCTCCCCCGCGATGAATATCCTGCGCGGTACGCTCCAGCAGGCGGACGGCAAGCCGTCGGTCCGCATCGGATCGAGTCGCTGGCCGCTGCCGCAGCGGTTGTACGCCGCCGCGCAGACGATGCATGCCGGGCCGGAAGTGGCGTACGGCATTCGCCACCGCGATCTCACCATCAGCCGGACAGAAGCGCCAGACAGCGTGCGCGGCATCGTCTATGCCGTCGAGCCGACGGGCGATATCACATTCGTCCATGTGCGCGTTGGCAATGATCCGATCGTCGCGAGCGTCGAACCGGACGTCACCTTCGCGCCGGACGAGGATGTCTGGCTCACGCCCGATCTCCATCGCCTTCATTTCTTTGACGGCGCCTCTGGCCTGGCGATCCGGGACACGGTGGCCGCTCCCGGTCAGATGCCGCGTGCCCCCTTCGCGAGCGAGGCGATGGCCGTTGAAGACGCACCCGTCATTGTGGAAGCCCCGGCTATTACTGGCGGGGGAACCTAACCCCCCAACCCCCTTCCCTAAAAGGAAGGGGGAGACGTAGGGGCGCACAGCCGTGCGCCCTCCGAGAGAGATCGGGGCGTTATGAGGAAGATCACGATAGTGCGATGCGTCACCCCCTCCTTTTAGGGAGGGGGCAGGGGGTAGGTAAAAGAGGAGTATGGGGATGGAAGAGCGATTCGGGCGACGTGGCGTTCTGAAATTGGCGGCGGGTTCGGCGGCAGCGGCGCTTCTGGCGGCGTGCGGTGGCGGGAGCGCCGCGACCAACACACCGAGCAGCAGCGGCGCGAAGCCGACTGCACCCGGTGGCGGCACGGGCGGGCAGACCCCCGCGCCATCTGGCACGCTGGCGGGCGGTACGGGCGGGCAAACGCCGCTTGCCGCGACCGCTGCTCCGGCGGCAACGACCGCACCGAGCAGCGCGGCGGCAGCGAATGCCACCCGCCCCGCCGGTTCGACCGTGGCGGGTGCGGGAACTCCCGCTGCGTCGTCGGCAACAGCAACCGCCGCCCCGATTGTGCAGGTGGCGCTCAACCCGCCAAATCCGGCCGTCAAAGGCTCCGTCCGCTACTGGCAGACGACGTATGATTACCCCACATTGCCGAGCGCCCTCTATCACCAGCAATGGGTGGACTCGCTGAAGACGACACTGCCCAATGTCGCTTTCAAAGAGGAGCAGCAAAGCTACAACGACATGCTGGATAAGTTGCGTGTCGTCCTGCGCGCCGGGCAGGCGCCGGATACGGCAGTGATCCCAATCCTCTGGGCGCCGGAATTCGCGGCGGGCGGGGCGCTGGCGGAGATCAACCTCGCGGACCTCGGCTACACGCCGGACAAGTTCTGGCCCGGCGCGCTGAAGTCTGTCACCTGGAACGGCAAACTCTACGGCGTGCCGACGAACAACGAAACGCACGGCTTCATCTGGAATAAGGCGATCTTCGCGAAGGCCGGATTGGACCCTGAGAAGCCACCTGTGACCTGGGAAGATGTCAAAAACTTCTCCAAGCAGATCAAGGACAAAACCGGCAAGCCGGGCTACGGCCTCGTGGCGAAATTGAACGCGGGCGACATCCCCTTCCGCTTCATGCCGCTCTGCTGGTCCTATGGCGGCGCGGCGCTGGATGAGACGGCGGACAGCCCGAAAAACGACAAATCGAACTTCGATAACGACGGGACAATCGCAGCCTTGCAGTGGGTCTACGATGTCTTCGTGCGCGATCAGTCCGCCCCGGCCTCCGCCTTCACAAACACCGGCGTCGAGAACCAGAACCTCCTGCTTTCTGAGGAGATCGCCATGATGTCCGGCCATCCGACGACGTACGCGCAAGCGAAGAAATCGGCGCCGGATGTCGCGGCCCGGCTCGGTTACGCGCTGATGCCGATGGGGCCGGTGCGCCGCGCGGTCGTCTTCGGTGGCTCGAATATCGTTATCTTCAAGAGCGCGAAGGACCTCGATGCCGCGAAGGCGGTCGTCAAAGACCGGACATCGCCGCAGTGGTCGCTCTACCATCAGTGGGAAACATCCAATCCCGGCAACCGTGACGCCTTCGCCCTCCCCGATCAGCAAAAGCGCCTCGCCGAGAACACCTTCCTCAACGTGACGACGGACAACCTGCAATACGGCGTCTCATTCCCGGCAGTCCCGGAGGCGAACGACATCATGAACCTGCTCGTCCCGCAGATGATGCAGGATGTCATGCTCAAGACGAAGACGCCCGAACAGTCCGCGAAAGATACCGCGAAGAAGGTCAACGATATGATCGCCAAGCGGAAATAGTAACGGGCAATGAGCTATGAGCAATGAGTGGGGATCAGCGCCCCTCATTGCTCATTGCTCATTGCCCGTGATAGGGAGAAGCAAGAATGGCAGAGGCGAAGATGCGCGTTGGGCTGTGCGGTTCCGGCGAACTGAGCGACGAGGATCTGACGTTTGCGCGGCAACTGGGGCTGACGAGTGTCCGCTCCGGGACGCCGTGGACGTGGCTGCCGGGCGAACAGCAATGGGAGTACGAGGACTTGCTGCGGTTGCGGCAGCGCGTCGAGTCCTTCGGCCTGCAATACGAGGCGATTGAGAATGTTCCGCAGCACTTCTTCGACAAAGTGATGCTCGGTCTGCCGGGGCGGGACGAGCAACTTACGCATTTCTGCGCCACAATCCGCAACATGGGTCGCGCCGGTATCCCGATCCTCGGCTATCACTTCATGCCAAATGCCGTCTGGCGCACCGCGCGGACGACGCCCGGTCGCGGCGGCGCGCACGTCACCTCATTTGACATGGCGCTTGTCGGTCAGACTGCCCCGGCTGGACAGCGCGCCTTTGTCCAGAATATAAGCCCGGCGATAGACGAGATGTGGGCGGAGATGGGCGAACTGACCGTCTCGGCAGAGCAGATGTGGGAGAACTATGCGTACTTCATGAACGCCGTCTTGCCCGTCGCTGAGGAAGCAGGCATCACCCTCGCTCTCCATCCCGACGATCCGCCCGTCCCGATGCTTGCCGGGGTTGCGCGTATTTTCATCTCCGTCGAGAACTTCAAGCGGGCCTACGCACTGAGCAATGGCAGCCCGGCGTGGGCGCTCGATCTCTGCCTCGGCTGCTGCTCCGAGATGCCCGGTGGCGCCGCCAACGTCCGTGCCATGATCGACTTCTTCGCCCCCAGAGGACGCATCGCCTACGTCCACTTCCGTGATGTGCAGGGAACCGTCCCCCAGTTTGCCGAATGCTTCATCGGCGAGGGGAACTACAACGCGGCGGAGACGATGCTGCGCTTGAAGCAGGGCGGCTTCACGGGCTTCCTGCTCGACGACCATGTCCCGCACATGGTGGAGGACACGCCGTGGGGACATCGGGGGCGAGCGCACGCGATTGGCTACATGCAAGGGCTGCTGGACGCGATCGAGGCGGTGGGGAAGTAGTCGGCAGTCGGTAGCCGGTCGTCGGTAGACGGCAGTCAGAGGATGCGGTTCCGTTCTGATTACTGACTACCGTCTACTGCCTCTATCTCCTATCGCGCGCCGACGCGCTGCGCGGCGAACAGTTCGATCATGCCTTTATTGAAGGCGGGGATGTCCTGTGGGCCACGGCTGGTGACGAGATTGCGGTCGCGCACCATCTCTCGGTCCTCCCACTGACCACCCGCGTTGCGGATGTCGTCCTGAATCGTCGGCCAACTGGTCAGCATGCGACCGGAGGCGAGGCCAGCGGAGACGAGTAACCACGGCGCGTGGCAGATTACTGCCATTGGTTTGCCCGCGTCGTTCATCTGCCGGACGAACTCCTGCGCCTTTGGATTCATACGCATCGTATCGGCATTAATCGCGCCGCCCGGCAGCAGGACGGCGTCGAACTGATCGGCGCTTGCCTGATCGAGCGTCATGTCCACGGGAAATGTGTCTGCCTGCTTGTCGTGGTTCATGCCGATAACCTGCCCCGGCTTCGGCGCGATCAGCGTCGTCTGCGCGCCCGCCTGATCCAGCGCCTTGCGCGGTTCGGTCATCTCAACCTGCTCGAAGTCGTTGTTCACAATGATTGCCACACGCAACCCGTCCAGTTTCCGCTCTTGCATCGGGGTTTGCCCTCCTAGCGATTCGTTCAATCTGCTACTTCAGACCACCACGCGGGATCGCTAGCTAATCCCACGGCGACCTATCGGCATATCCGATGCCAGCGCGATGGCGAGGATTGTCAGTTGAACGCTGCAACCCGCTATCGGGGAGGCAACGAGCACCGAGTGGGGAACATCCTACTCGTTGCTCATTGCCCGATGGCGGCTTGGGCCTATCACCGCTACGCACTTCTCTGATAGAGCAGATTGCGGCAATGCGCGTCGTAGACCTGATACAGCATGTTGAACGCGGCAATGATGAGAAACGCCCGTAAGAAAAGCCTTCGCGATCAACTCCTCATGCGATAATCGTATCCGATATGTCGTCCCATGATGGCCCGCTGCTCGCGATAGGAGTGCGAATATGCGCCGCTTGTCCCTAATCCTGCTGCCGCTCCTTTTGCTTGCCTGCGGCTCATCACCGCCCGCGCCCGCTTCCCCTGTTCCGACCATTGCGGCACCCTCCATCCCGGCTCCGCTCCTCGCTCCTACGGCTACCGCGCTCCCCGTTCCTGATGGCATGTGTGAGATGAACACGGAGTGCTTCTGGCAGGCGTACCAGCAGTGTGCGACATCGCAGCGATTAGCTGTTCTCTTAGCAGGACCAACTCTTGTACACGGGGACACGGTCACGCGGTGGCGGAATATCCTCCTCCGCCGCATCGGTGGCAGTTGCGCCATTCAAGTGGCCGATCAGACAAGTATCGTCCAAAGTAATGGGAATGTAGGCGGCGCACCCGGCGACTCTTATCTATGCATGGATATGGAGCGAGACCCGAGCGGTGCGCTGCATATTACGGTGTGTACACTTGGATCAATGCCGTTCAGCGATATCGATGTGCCGCCGCATGAATAGGATATGCCATTATGCGCCGCTTGTCCCTAATCCTGCTGCCGCTCCTCTTGCTCTCCTGCGGCTCATCGCCGCCCGCCCCCACCATGCCCGTGTCGACGGCTGTCACACCGCCTACCTCAGTATCGCTTTTCATTCCTGAAACAATTCCGGCTCCCACTCCAAGTGGCATGTGCGAGATGAACACGGAGTGCTTCTGGCAGGCGTATCAACAATGCGCAACGAGCCAGAGTGCGCGCTTATCTGTCCTCTTGGAGGGGCCAACGCTTGTGCATGGGAATACAGTGACAAGCTGGCGAAATGTCTCGCTGAAATATATTGGCGACACTTGCAATATCCTCATGCTCGATTCAGTCAGCGCCGTCCTGAGTAATGGGAAGGTGGCTGGTGGCCCAGGTATCGGCAGAGAATGCTCAAGCATGACACAGAACCCAAGTGGTACGCTGCACATCACAGGATGCACCGACGGTCCAATGCCGTCCAACGATATTGATGTGCCGCCGCATGGATAGCGCACGCGATCCGGCTCCATGCAGAGCCTGTGAGGTGCGATTGCAGCATTCCAGCAATGAGGGGCGAGATTCCCCACTCATTGCTCGTTGCTCATTGCTCCGGGAAAGGGGGCGCATCATCGTCATCGTGGACTTGCGCGTCGAAGAGGTTAGCGAGGCGCTGGAAATTCTCTTCGGCCGCATCGGGCGAGACAGATGGGGTGGCCACTTCGGGCAGCGCGGCGCTCGCGCCATTGGACGGCGGGGGCGGTTCGATCACGATGGGCGGTGAGAGCGGCGCGATAATCGCAGTCGGTGGCGGCGTGACGGAGGCGACGGGACGGAGCGGTCTGCCATTGTGTGCGGCCGCGCTCGCCGGGCGGTCACCAACCAACTCGCACATGACGCGTACCGGCTGGCCGACGAGCGGGCTAATCACCTTTTCGAGCAGTAGGCGCGTCTCATCCTCGGCGATATGGTCGTAATAGAACCTGGCCGTCGTGGCGAGGACGATGATGTTGCCGCGCACCTCATGCGGGTTCACGTCGTTGAGAATCGCGAGCGTTTTCGCCCGCCGCTCCATTTTCACGCCCTGCTTGATGCGGTTCCATAACCCATCTATCTGCTCCAGCGTCAATGCCCCGCCGTTTGCGACGGGACTATCGCCCACTTCAGCAATCGCGGCCAGCGGTGCGGGCGAATCAGCGCGCTCCGGGCGGAAGCGGTCGGGGCGGATGGCGACGGGCGGCATTGCCAGATCGGCGGGCGGCGGAGCCGGGCGATTCGCAGCGATGTGCGACGGGCGCGCCGCGCTGATCGGCGTCGGCAGCGGCGCGGCGGCGAGGGTCGGTGCGGCAATCGGGATACTCTGCACTGGCGGCGCGGTCGGAACAGATTGCCCCGTCCGCATCAGGACGGCATCCACGACCGCGAGTTCGAGGGGCAGATGGCCGTACGCGGTATGCTTGAGGCGGAACTCGACCTGGCTGAAGAGTTTGGTGATGTACGCGACTTCGGCGGGCGCGAACTGACCGACACGCTCCTGAATCGCAGCGTCGGCGATTTCGCTCGCGCGCGGCACGGCATAAGCGGCGTAGAGAAGGGCGCGGAAGGCGGCGACGATCTGCCCGGCCAGCACGCCCGGCTCGACGCCCGCCTCCGTCGCGCCGTTGATCGCGGCGATCCCCGCGCCGACATCGCGCGCGGCGAGGGCGTCAACGATCGCCAGCACGCGCTCGTTTGATCCCGCACCGAGTACCTCGCGCACTGTCTCCAGCGTAATCCCGTCGCCGGACGAGCCATATGAGGCGAGTGTATCGAGGAGACTGAGCGCGTCGCGCATCGAGCCGGTCGCCTGCCGCGCGATAGCGGCGAGCGCCTCGTCGCTGGCCATCAGCCCTTCACGCGTGCAGATGCGCCGCATCAGGCCGGTCATCGCGCCGAGGGGGATACGATGGAAGTCGAACCGCTGGCAGCGCGACGCGACGGTGTCGAGCAATTTCTCCGGTTCCGTCGTGCAGAGGACGAACTTCGCATGCGGCGGCGGTTCTTCGAGGGTCTTCAGAAAGGCGTTCCAGGCAGCCGGTGTCAGTTGGTGGCACTCGTCAATGATGTAGAAGCGGTAGCGCAGTTGCGACGGGGTGAACTGAACGGTCTCGCGCAGTTGGCGAATCTCGTCAATGCCGCGATTCTAGGCGGCGTCAATCTCGATTAGATCCATCGTCCGCCCCTCGACGATGGCGCGGCATGCCTCACACTGGTTGCACGGGCGATTATCCGGGTCCGGGTTGAGGCAGTTGGCGGCCTTTGCCAGCAGGCGGGCGGTGCTCGTCTTGCCGGTGCCACGCGGCCCGCAAAAGAGGTACGCGTGCGCGAGCCGCCCCTGCTTGATCGCGCTCTTGAGGGTGCGGGTGATGTGCTCCTGCCCGACCAGTTCGTCCGCGTCGAACGTGGTGGGACGATAGACGCGGTAGAGTGTCTGCATCGCGGGTTTGTTGGCGTCCATGCTGCCTCTCGGTCATGCGGAGCGTCGCCCGGAACGGTAGTGTCGGCGTACACCGCGCGGGTGTTCGTTCAGGTTCCAGTATCGCCGAACGGGCGCGGGGATTCAACCCACGTCGCTCCGGTTTCCAACGGATTTTTCGGAAGGGGCGAATCCGCCGCAAGGATGCCAGGGTCGCCAACAGTATGTGGATGGCACCCCTGGCATCCCTGCTCTCCTCTCATCGTGGTCTTGCCCCGCACGCAGGGGAGGGCTAGGATACGGCTATCGTCCGTTGTATCGGAGAGCATGACGCCAGTCGGACGCCATGCAGGTTTCATCGCCCGAAGGAGGCACCGCGCATGGCCGCACCTGTCCGCACGGAGACGATTGATCGGGAGCGCGCCCGCCGGATGGCGGGGTCAGCGGCGCTCCACG
The DNA here is from genome assembly GCA_030853625.1 of Chloroflexota bacterium. Classification (GTDB taxonomy): domain Bacteria; phylum Chloroflexota; class Chloroflexia; order Thermomicrobiales; family JALYUS01; genus JALYUS01. The sequence continues at coordinate 463 of JALYUS010000187.1, read as the reverse complement.
TCCGCGCCACAGCGACCTTTCCCGACGGCGTGACCCACGATGGGCGGTACATGGAGCCGTTTCCGCTGTATTGCACCCACGCCACGGGACCGCGCAAGTGGGATGTGGACGGCAACGAGTACATAGACTACTTCGGTGGCCACGGCGCGCTGCTCCTCGGTCACAGCCACCCGGCGATTGTCGAGGCGCTCCAGCGTCAGGCGGCGCTCGGCACGCATCTCGGCGCGTGCCACGAGCAGGAGATTATCTGGGGCGAGCAGATCAAAGAAATCGTCCCGTCCGCGCGCGGCGGGATGGTCAAGTTCACCTCCTCCGGCACCGAGGCGACGATGCTGGCGATGCGGATGGCCCGCGCGGTCGCCGGGAAGGATGTCATCTGTAAGGCGCAGGGCGCGTTCCACGGCTGGCACGACTACGCGACGATGGCGATGGCGCCGCCCTACAACGAGCCGAACGCCGCCGG
>JALYUS010000171.1 GCA_030853625.1 Chloroflexota bacterium | reverse complement strand
GGACAGGGCCGAGCGGTCCGTCGGATTCACGTACCCTGCGGAGGAACGCCGCGCGGTGCTCACCGAAGCGGAATGCGCCGCGATGGGCAGTCTGCTCCATCGGCAAGGTGCGAACTGGCGCGCCGCGCGCCACCAGGTGCTCGTTCCCCTCTTTCGCCCGATTCATGCCGCGCTCGCGTTCGCGGGCTGCCGGAGCATCTCCGTCTCGTGCTCCGTCCGCTGGCAGGTGCTGACCGATATGGAGCAGCGCGGGACACCCTTTTGGGTCTGGTCCGAGGGAGAGTGGCGGGAGACGATTGCACGCACGGAAGCGTTGGGACGGACCTACATGACGGCCGTCGCCTACCTGCTCGGCGACCTCGACGGTCTGCATGCGCTGGCGGTCGTGGATCGTGCCACGGCCCTCGCGGAGCGGGTGTTCGGCAGCGCGCCGGTCACCGCGACGCTCGGGCGGGTCCATGTCGTGGTTGACGGCTGGGGATACGATTGCAAGCCAACCTCGATTGGTTACCTGAACCGGGTCGTTTGTCAGGCGCTCGTCGTCGCGCGCAGCCCGCACCTCGAAGCCGTGACCCGTGCCCACCTTGATGCCTTGCTGGCGATCAATCGCGGCAATGGCCGCACGAGCGTGGCCTTGCTCTCGCGCGTGCTGGCGACGCTCGGCATCCTCCCCGTGGGGATCGGGCGGATGCGTGCGGCGGACAGCAGGGCGGCGGATCATGGGGCGGAAGGGATGGCGGCGGAATGGTACGGCTGGTGCCAACGGTGGCGAGCGCAGAGTAGCCGTCGCAGCACGCCGACCATCTACTGGCACCTGCTCAAGACGGGCCGCTGGCTTGCGGCGCAGTTTCCTGCGGTGACGACGCCGGCGCAATGGACGCAGGAGGTGGCGGTCGCCTGTGTCGCTGCGGTGAACGGGATGAAGACCGGCGACTGGAGTCTGGCATGGGCGGCACACAACGGGGAGCGCGTCGGCAAGCCGCTGCGTCCGAATGCCAAAGCGAGCCAGTTGTCGGCGCTGCGCACCTTCTTTCGTGACTGCCATGAATGGGGCTGGGTGCCTGTTCGTTTCAATCCCGACCGCTGTCTGCGCACCCCGCAGGCGGTCCGCAACCTGATCGGTCCCGATCCGCGCGTGATTGACCGCCCGATCTGGGTCAAACTCGTCGCGGCGGCGCTGGCGCTGAGCGCCGATGATCTCCCCACCAACTACCGCTACGCGATCACGATGGTGCAGGCGCTCGCCGCCCTCTGGGTCTGCGCGGGGTTGCGGGCGGACGAGATGGTGCGTCTGCGGGTGGGCTGTATCCGGTGGCAAACGGAGGACGTGATCGTCCCGGAAACCGGCGCGCTGCTCGAGAAGGAGACCGTCTGCTTCCTCGATGTCCCGGTCAATAAGACGACGACCGCGTTCACGAAGCCGGTGCCGCCGATTGTCGGCCAGCGGATCGCGGCCTGGGAACGGGAGCGTCCGGCGGGGCAGGTGCCCCTGCTCGATGCGACGACGGGGGAGCGAGTGCAGTTCCTGTTCGGGGTGCGCAATCATCGCATCCCGCCGGCCTATCTCAACGCCGGGTTGATTCCGCTCCTGTGTCGCAAGGCCGGGGTGCCGCTGCACGATGCGCGCGGGAAGATCACGAGCCACCGCGCGCGGGCCTCGATTGCCTCGATGCTCTACAACGGGCCGGAGCCGTGGACGCTGGCGGAACTGCAGGTGTTTCTCGGCCACAAGAATCCGCAGTCGACGCAGTACTACGCGAAAGTCGATCCGACCCGGCTGGCGAAGAAGTATGCCGACACGGGCTATCTGGAACGCAACCTGGCGATGGTGGAGGTGCTACTGGATGTCGAAGCGCTCGGGCGGGGCGAGCAACGCGTCCTCTATTACGAGATGGGACACGGCTTGTGCAGCAACCCGTACTGGCACCAATGTCCGCACCGGATGGCGTGCGTGCGCTGCCCGATGTACGTGCCGGGAGAGGCCGCGCAGTATGTGCGTGCGAAAGAGGGGATTCGCCACCTGTTCGAGACGGTGCCGCTGAGCGAGGAAGAGCGGGAGGCAGCCGAGGGGGATGAAGACGCCTTACAACAGTTGATTGCCCGCAACGCCGGGCTCGCACCGCCAGCGCCTCTGTGAACGAGGCTTGACAGCCGATTCCACATAATTGTGATCGAGGTGTTCCGGTTCTCCGCAAGCTGCGTCACGAGGATAATCGGCGGCTGCAGCGCGTCCTGGAAGAGGCGCACCCGGCAGATGCCGCCATCCTCGTAGTACCCCCGGTAGGCGTAGCGGAAATCGTGCGTCTTGGGCAGGGGTCGGCGCTCCCGCTCCTCGGGCGGGACATAGG
>JALYUS010000136.1 GCA_030853625.1 Chloroflexota bacterium | reverse complement strand
CGCGCCACCCGGCCATCAAGAAGGCCGCCTGAGCCTTCTTTCGGCGCTGTAATCGTGCGCCGCACCGGTTGTCGTCACCGGTGCGGCTTTCGTCGTAGTTAAATCACAAGCTTAGGCCGACATGGTGATGATCTCATCGGTGACCCAGCGTGCAACGTTGGCGGGGTAGGGCGCTGGAAGTCCTAAGTACAGCGCCACGGAAATAACGTCAGGAAATATTAGAGGTAGAGAGACGCGGTCTGGAGGGCATCCTCGGGAGAGCCGAAGAAGTCGCCTGAGGGGAACATCGCGCGTTCGTAGTGGTTGGCACTGTAGGTATAGAAGGCGAAGCCCCAGCGATCCTCATCCCCACAATAGCGCAGGCGACACAAATGGATCGGCGTGGCGCGGAGGCGTTCCATCATCTCCTCGCGCGTCTCGTGCCAATCGGGAGGCGGCCAGTTAGGGGCGGGCGGCTCTGGCTCCGTGAACGCATCGATGTAGCACAGCGCCCCGCGGAACCGTACGTCCAAACGCGTATAGCGACCAGCCAGATGCTCCGCAGCGTAGCGCTGGAGGCGCTGCTTCGTGCGGGTGCGGACGGCGGGCGGGATAGGGACACTCCCACTCCCAGGATCGCGCATCCAGGTGCTGGCCCGCGGCATCGTCCCTCCCCTCGCACCACCGTCAGGCGGCTTTGACGACAGCCTCCTGCGCGCAGCGCGCCATCACCTTGGCGACGGAGGTGCGTGACCAATTGAACGGATGAGCCCGTTCATTCCATTCTCGCACGAATGCCTGCAGGCGTGCAGCCAGATGGTCGAGATCGGCGAAATCGGCGACCCGCAGTCGCTTGCGCTGCAGAATGCTAAACCACTGCTCCGCTTGATTCATCCACGAGCAATGGACCGGGGGGAAATGGCAGAAGAAGCGGGGATGCTGGTCGAGCCACGCACGGACCTGCGCTCCCGTGTGCATGCGCAGGTTGTCCATGACGAGGTGGACCGTCGTGACGGACGCGGGGATCTGGTGGTCGAGTTGCTCCAGGAAGGCGATGAACTCCACCTGGCGTTTGCGCGGGGCCGTCGTCGCGTAGACGTGGCCCGTGCGGGTGTCGAACGCGGCGAACAGGTTGAGGGCGCCGCATCGTTTGTATGCATGTTCGACGCGCATCGGGCGCTGTGGCTGTGCCGGGCGGGTCGGGCAGAGCCGCGTGCGCGGCTGCAGGCTTGTCTTTTCGTCGACACACAGCACCATCTCGGCGGGAAAGAGCGGACGCGTATAAAGGTCGGCGATCACCTCGACTTGCTGAGCAAAGGCTGCATCACGCGGGACTTTTGACGAGAGCCAGAGATGATGGCGCCACGGCTTGAGCTGATGGGACGCCAGGATGCGCCGCACCGTTTCGCGCGAGATGCCCTCGACCACACCGGCGGCGACCATCTCCCAGGCAAGTTCCCCACAGTTCCACTGACAGAGCGAGCGTCCTTGCTCATCCGGTCGCTCGCAGGCCATCTTGACCACATGCAGGGCCACCACCGGGGAGAACGTTGGCGGGCGGCCAGGACGCGGTTTGTCGTAGAGTCCCCTGATCCCGCGGTCTAGGAAGCGCCGCACCCACATCCGCACGTACCTCTCGCTCATCCCAACTCGTCGGGCAACGTGGGCGTACCGCTCACCAGCGGCAATCAGGAGCACGGCGCGGGCGCGTCGGGCGACCCCCGCCGGTGTCGTCGTCCGACGCACGGTATGCTCCAACCGTCGCCGTGTCACCCCACTCAGCCGCACCACAATACCCGATATCCGACCCCGCATTTCCCTCCTCCTCGCTCTTGTCTCCCTTCTATCCTACTTCCTGATGTTTTTTACGTGCGGCTGTACTTAGAGGAGGGCGGCCCAGGCGCGGATGACGGCGTGATGCGGCGCCCATGCCTCCCAGACCGCGTATGCCCACTGGCGCACCATGTCCGCGCATGCAGAGACGTCGCGCGCCGTGTATACATCCAGAACTGTTCGTGTGCCCAGCGCGGGCGGAGGAACGAGCCAGACGAAGGCGGCTTTGTGTCGCACCGCCTGGGTGAGGGCAGCCCTGCCCTGGTCGGAGGTGTACCCATGCTCAAGGTACAGGCAGAGACCAATTAAGTGGACCGCCACGGACTGGATGGATTGGGGCGACGGTGTGCCGGGATGCTGCGCCATATAGGTATCAACGCCCATCTGATGGATTGCATAGCGCACGTCCTCGTATCCACGCACCTGGACGGCGCCAAAGATGGCCCAGCAGCCCGGCGAGGCGCCGACGTACCGATGCGTCGGGCCATCAGTGGCCGGCACGTGGGCACCGCATCCCATGCAGGGCACCAGTGTTTC
>JALYUS010000121.1 GCA_030853625.1 Chloroflexota bacterium | reverse complement strand
GCGATCAGGCGCTCCTGCCGTCGTCTTCCCTTGACCGTCCCCACTGGGCGGTAGGGGGCCACGGTGTCGGTCAGTAGACCCGATCCACCGACGAGAGGTCAACCATACAAGGGGGCCGGGGGGTTAGGTCGAAAACCACGCGACTGGCGCGGGGGAAACGGGTATACTTCCGGTGAGCGGCGACCGGGACGAACCGCGCCGCGATGCGAAAGGAACCGGTGGTGGCTCAGGTTGCTCTCGACGACGCACAAACACCGTTTGTCCTGACGTTCGATGTCGGTACGTCGTCCGTGCGCGCGCTCATCTACGATGCGCAGGCGCGGCCAATTGACGGAATGACCACGCAGATTGCCCACGAGATGACGACAACGGCGGATGGTGGCGTGTTCTGCGACGCCGATGCGCTCGTGGAACGCACCGCGACGGTGATTGATGGCGTGCTGGCGGCGGCGGGGGCGCATGCCGCGAAAATCGGCGGTGTGGCATCAGACACTTTCTGGCATAACGTTGTTGGCATGGACGCCGATGGCGCCGCGATCACGCCGCTTTATACATGGGCGGACACACGGAGCGAGCAGGCGGCGACCGCGCTGCGGCATCACCTCGACGAGCGCGCCGTCCACCAGCGTACCGGCTGCATGCTGCACGCAATGTACCTGCCGGCCAAGTTCGTCTGGCTTGCGGAGACCGACGCCGCACTTTTCCGTCGCGTCACCTACTGGATGTCGTTCGCGGAGTACTTCCATTACACATGCTTCAGCGCGCGCGCCTGCTCGCTCTCGATGGCTTCCGGCAGCGGCCTCCTCAACCTCAATACCTGCCAGTGGGACGAGGAAATGCTCGCCGCGCTGCCCGTGCAGGCTGAACAACTATCGCCGCTACGGGATGTGGACGAACCGCTCTCCGGGCTAACCGGGGCGTTCGCGGAACGCTGGCCGTCGCTCGCGCACATTCCGTGGTATCTGTCGCTCGGCGATGGCGCGGCGAGCAATTTGGGCAGCGGCGGCGTCAACGGATCGCGCATCGCCGTCAATGCTGGCACGTCCACTGCGATGCGTCTCGTGTTGCGCGCGGAGACGGTGCATGTGCCGGACGGTCTCTGGGCGTATCGCGTGGATCGGCGGCACGTCGTCGTCGGTGGTGCGGAGAGCAACGGCGGCAACGCATGGGCATGGCTGAAGGAGCGGATGCGACTTGACGATGACGACGCGACGGCGCGAGCGATTGCCGCCGTGCCGCCGGATGGGCATGGGCTGACGGTGCTGCCATTCCTCGCCGGTGAGCGAAGCCCGAATTACAATGCGCGGGCGCGGGCGGCTATTATCGGTCTCGGCCTTGACACGACAGCACCAGAGATCGCCCGCGCGTTCCTGGAGGCAATCAGTTATCGGTTGGCGCTCATGCACCGGATTATCGCGGCAGACTACCCGGAGGCGCGGGAGATCATCATCAGCGGCTCCGCGCTGCTCAACAACCCGACGTGGATGCAGATGCTCGCGGATGTCCTGGGCATGCCGCTGACCGTATCCGACGAGGCGGAGGCGACGAGCCGTGGCGCGGCGCTCATCGCCCTCGAACAATTAGGTGCGATACCATCATGGGAGGACGTGCCCATCGCGCTTGGCAAAACGGTGGCGCCGCATCGGGAGGCACATCAGATCTATCAGGCGGCGATTGAACGGCAGGAGCGGATCTATCACCTGCTCGTGCCGCCACGGACATGACAAACGTCCGGCGCGGAGATGAAAGAACACGGAGCGTGTTTGAAATCGTGGACATTTTCGGTAATGAGGAGGATGACATGGCGACGAATCCACTGACCCTGATTGCAAACTTCGGCCAGAGCGTCTGGTACGACAACATCAGCCGCTCGCTCGTCCGCGACGGCGAACTGAAACGGCTGATTGCCGAAGACGGCGTGGTCGGCCAGACGTCCAATCCGAACTTCTTCAAGGAGGCGATTGTCGGCAAGGCGGACTACGACGATCAGATGCGAGAACTCGTCCGGCAAGGGAAGAACGGCGACGAAATCTACGAAGTGCTGACGACGACCGATGTGCGGGGCGCCTGCGATCTTTTCGCGCCAGTCTACCAGCGGACGAATGGCCACGACGGCTACGTCTCCATCGAGGTGTCGCCGACGCTCGCGCACGATACGCAGCGCACGATTGCGGAGGCGCGTCGCCTCTGGAGCGTCGTGGACCGCCCGAACGTCATGATTAAGATCCCCGCCGCACCGGAAGGGATCGCCGCAATCAAGCAAGCCTTGAGCGAGGGAATCAACGTCAATGTGACACTCGTCTTCTCGATCGCCTCCTACCGCGATGTGATGAATGGCTATATCGAGGCGCTTGAGGCGCGCGTGCAGCGCGGTGAGCCGGTGGATCGCATCGCGTCGGTCGGCTCGTTCTTCGTCAGCCGCGTGGATGTCGCGGTGGACAAGATGCTGGACGAGCAGATCAAGAACGCGTCGGGCGCGGAGAAGGAGCGATTGCAAAGACTGCTCGGCAAGGCCGCGATCGCGAACGCCAAGGAAGCCTATCATGTCTTCCGCGAGACATTCAGCGGCCCGCGCTGGGAGGCGCTGGCGGCGAAGGGCGCAAAGGTCCAGCGGCCGCTCTGGGCCAGTACCGGCGCGAAGAACCCCGCCTATCGGGACATTCTCTACGCGGAAGAACTGATCGGGCCGGACACCGTGGATACTATGGGGCCGCCGACGATCGAGGCATTCCGGGATCATGGGCAAGTGCGCGACTCGGTTGAGGAAGATTATCCGGGCGCGCAGCGTGTCCTGAAGGAGCTCGCGGATGCGGGCATTGATATGGCGAAAGTGACGCAGGATTTGCAGGACGCGGGCATCAAACAGTTCTCCGACTCCTTTGAGGCGATCATGAAAGACGTGCGCGCCAAGAGCGAGGAATTCGCCGCAGCAGGCGCCCGCGCCGCTGACTGACTGTGGGAGAGTCGGCAGTCGCCAGTCGCCAGTCGTCGGGACGCGATACCCGAACAATCCTGCACCGTCCCCTGCCAACTACCGACTGCCAACTGCCGACTCGTTAAGGAGTTACCCGGATGCTTGAAACGACGGTTGTGAACCCGCTACGCGAGGGACTGCGCCTGCAACGCACGCCGGAGCCGTGTGTGATGGTCATTTTCGGCGCGTCCGGCGACCTGACGCGCCGCAAATTGGTGCCCGCGCTGTACAATCTGACGCGCGAGCGGTTGCTGCCGGGCGGTTTCACGGTCGTCGGTGTGGCGCGGCGGCCGATCGGGAACGATACCTTCCGCGATCAAATGCGGGCCGGCATCAACGAATTCTCGCGCGTCCGCCCCGTACAGGATACCGTCTGGGAGAACTTCTCGCAGGGTATCTACTACCATCAGAGCGAGTTCCACAACAGCGACGGCTACGCGCGACTGGGCGAACTGCTCGATCAGATTGACCGCGAGCGCGGCACCTGCGGCAATCGCGTCTTTTACCTCGCCACCGCGCCGTCGAATTACAGTGAGATCATTCGGCAGCTCGGCGAGCATGGGCTGGCGCGCCGCCCCGCGCCGGGCGTGCCGGATGAGGGGCCGTGGCAGCGGATCATTATCGAGAAACCCTTCGGCTACGACCTCGAATCGGCACGCGAGTTGAATAACCAACTCGCCGAGGTCTTTTCGGAGCGGCAGGTCTTCCGCATTGACCACTATCTTGGCAAGGAGACGGTGCAGAACATCCTCGTCTTCCGCTTCGCCAACGGCATCTTCGAACCACTCTGGAATCGGGGATACGTGGATCATGTGCAGATCACCGTGGCGGAGAGCATCGGTGTCGAGGGGCGCGGCGGCTATTACGAGGATTCGGGGGCGCTGCGCGACATGGTGCAGAACCACATGATGCAACTCGTCTCGCTGATCGGTATGGAGCCACCGGTCTCGAACGACGCGACCGGCGTGCGCGACGAGAAAGTCAAGGTGCTCCACGCCATCCGGCCGATCCACCCGGAGGATGTCAACAAATATACCGTGCGGGGGCAGTACGGGCCGGGGGACGTGGCGGGGCATCCGATCCCCGGCTACCGCGAGGAGCAGGGCGTCGCATCCAACTCGACAACGGAGACATTTGTCGCGCTCAAGTTTTTCATAGACAACTGGCGCTGGGCGGGCGTGCCCTTTTATCTGCGCACGGGCAAGGCGTTGCCGAAGCGCGTCACGGAAGTGGCGATCCAATTCAAGCCCGCACCGCACTTATTGTTTGATCGTGCGGCGGAAACGATGGAGCCGAACGTACTGGCGCTGCAAATCCAGCCGGATGAGGGCATCTCGATCAAGTTTGGCTCAAAGGTGCCGGGGCCGACAGTGCAGATTCGCTCGGTGAACATGGATTTCCGTTATGGCACGTATTTTGGTGTAGAACCACCCGATGCCTACGAGCGGCTGCTCCTGGATTGTATGCTCGGTGATTCGACCCTCTTCACGCGGCGCGACGAAGTCGAGGTGGCGTGGGCGCTGATTACGGCAATCCTCGAAGGGTGGAAAATGGTCGCGCCGACACAGTTCCCGAATTACGATGCCGGGACGTGGGGGCCGGAGCGGGCGCACGAATTGCTCGCGCGCGA
>JALYUS010000117.1 GCA_030853625.1 Chloroflexota bacterium | reverse complement strand
ACCCCGTCAACAGTTTCGCGTATATCCGGGATTTCTCGGTAGAGTCAGGCGTTCCGCATCTTCCACAGTGTAAGTATACCCCTGTTCCGCGAGAAAAAGCCGCCGGTGCCGGGCATACTGCACGTCGCGCGTCCCGGTGGTCACAAGCGTATAGAAGACGCTCTTCGTGCCGCGCGCATTAGGTCGGAGCAAGCGGCCGAGGCGTTGCGCCTCTTCTTGCCGGGAACCAAAATGACCGGACACCTGAATGGCGACGGTCGCGCCGGGCAAATCCACCCCTTGATTCGCCACACTCGACACAATCAGTGCGCGCGTCTCACCAGCGCGAAACGCCGCGTAGAGCCGCTCCCGTTCCGTCGTCGGCGTGTCGCCTGTAATGAGTGGAAGACGCAGCCGCCGTGCGAGCCGGTGCAAGAGGTCGAGATGCCCGCCGATCACCAGCGTCGCCGCGCCCCGATGCCGCGCGAGGAGCCGTTCAACCACCACATCCTTGCGCGGGTTGAGCGCGACGGCGGTCGCATCATTTGCGATCCCCGGCGGTGGCCAGCCCGGCGCGAGCGGCACGCGCACCTCGATACAACAGGCCGGAGCAATCCAGCCTTGCGCCTCCAACTCGCGCCACGGACGGCTAAACAAGACCGGCCCGACGAGCGCAAAGACATCCGTTTCCCGCCCATCCTCGCGGATCAGCGTCGCCGTCAGCCCTAACCGCCGCCGCGACTGCATCGCGGCGCTCGCGGAGAGCCGGAAGCCGTCCGCCGGGAGCATGTGCGCCTCATCGTAGATTACCAGCCCCCAGTCGGCCTCGGCGAACGTACCGAGATGGCGTGGCAGATCCGCGCCGTGTACACGCGCGGTGAGCGCCTGATAGGTCGCAATCGTCACCGGGTACAGGCGCGGGCGGCTGCCGTTAAAGATGCCAACCGCTTCGGGCGGCAGGTTCGTCCAGGTACGAAAGGCGCGCTCCCACTGCGCTGCATTCGTTCGCCCCGGGCAGAGGACGAGCGTGCGCGACTGGAAGTGCGCCGCTGCTGCAATACCGACGAGCGTCTTTCCCGCTCCACAGGGCAGGAGGATAACCCCACCGCCCGATGACCGCTCCATCGCCGCAACAGACTCTCGCTGATACGGACGTAATCCGGGCGCGTCCGGTCGGAGGGAGAATGGCAGATGTGCGCCTTCAGCGATCCGCGATTCATCGCGCACCGGATAACCGAGCGCGGCGAATGCCAGTTTGAGCCGCCCGCGTTGCTCCGGCGCCACGGCAACCACGCCACGCCCATTGCTGTCGTGCGTCACCGGCGGTAACGATAGCCCCGACCGCTCGCAGAGCGTGCCAAGCAATTCCGGGTCAGCGCTCATCAACGCAATGCTACCGTCGGTTTCTCGCAATTCAATTGCGCTCGCATGTGCGAATGTCTCGTGGACGAAGGCTGCGGTACTCGGGATGATCGCCGCTTCCGTCAGATCGCGCAGAGTGGCAATCACGGCGGCGGCATCGAAACCGGCGGCGGCGGCATTCCAGAGCGAAAGTGGCGTCAGCCGGTACGTCGCGAAACCACCACCGAGCCGCATCAGTTCAGCGAACGGCCGGAGCGCATCACGCACAAAGGGCCAGCGTGCATCGTCCATACGAACGAGAAGCAGATGATCGCGCTGGAGGACGACGAGCGGTGCGCCCCGATCGAGTTGCCTCAACCGGCTGCCTCGCTCATCTCCGGTGCGGGAGGGGGTGGCTGATGCGGCCAGACGGGCTGGAGAATATCCCACTGGTCGGGCGCGACCAGGATCATCTGCTCGAGTACGTGCGCGACCGCCTGTGTGTCAGCGGCGCGACGCTGTTCGGGCGTGTCGGCGGATTCGGGCAACCGCATTGCAGGCAGAGCGACGGCAACAGAGCGCCTATTGCCGACGCGATACGCATAGGCGGGAAGCAACGCCGCTCCGGTACGGCGGGCAAGCAAGGCGGGGCCAGCAGGGAGCCGCGTCCGTTCACCGAAAAAGATCACGTCGTCGCTGCTCGTACCGACATTGCGATCCGCCAACATCATGACGACTTTACCGGCTCGCAACGCACGGATGATCGTGCGCACGTCCTCGGGGCCGGTTGTGAGCAATTGCACACCCTGGTTGGCCCGCAAACGAAAGAAGTACTCATGCAACTGCGGATTGCGGATATGCTCGACGACGGCGACGATCGGATAGCCGAGGCTGCTGACATAGGATGGGACGAGATTGTAACTGCCCAGATGTGGCGCGACGATAATGACTCCCTTCCCACGGGCATACGCCGCAGCGAGGTGTTCAATACCCTGGACATCGAAATAGGCGAGCAAATCTTCTTTCGACAACGACGGGAGGCGAAAGAGATCATGATAATTCTTCGCGACCGAAATGGAGGCGCGGCGGGCGCTCCGCGCAACCGTGCGGCGCGAGGCGCCGGGCAGGAGCCGCCGCTGGTTCGCGATCAGCGTGCTGCGCAGACCGCGAAACAGGATGAACTGCCCGACACCGGCCACCCGTGCCATTGCGTAAGCAAGGCGCGGCGGTAGCGCCGACGCCAGCCATTCACAGAAACGATAATAGCGGTAGAGCACCGTTCCGCCCGTCTTCCCCTACCCATACTCCCCACGCGCCGCTCTCCGCCCTATTGTAGCCAACTCGGAGCAATGAGCAACGAGTGCTGAGTGCTGAGTGCTGAGTACGAACCTGATCCTCTCAGCACTCAGCACTCAGCACTCAGCACTCAGCACTTCCCTTCTCCGGCCAGAGCGGGCGGAACATGTACCACTGCGCGGGATGCGCGACGATTGCCCGCTCCAGCGCCGTCGCGATCCGTTGCGTCAGCGCCGCCGCGTCCGCCGGTGGGTCGGCATCCGCCGTGCCGAGTGAGACGAGTTCGCAGAAGCCGTCGTATGTCACCATATCCGGCCGCCGGAAAAGACCCGCAGCGATCACCGGACAACCCGTTCGTAGCGCCAGTTGCGCGACGCCGGCCGGAAAGGTCGTTCGCTCGCCGAAAAACGTCACGGGGATGCCGCGCGGATCGGGCGTGTCAATGAGGATGACGAGCGCTTCGCCCCGCTGCAAAACGCGATAGATCTCCCGGAGCGCGCCGGGCTTCTCGACGGCAATCGCGTTCATCCTGAACTGCCGCCGCATGCGCGTCACCCACTGGTCGAGTGCGGGCGGTGAAAAGGTATCCACGAGGACCGACACGGTATAGCCAAATCCTGCGAAGACCGCGCCCGCCCGATCCCACGACCCCATGTGCCCCGTTGCGACGATGAATCCTTTCCCTTCGGCGGCAGCCCGCGCGAGATGCTCGGTACCGGTGACACTCGCGTGCGCGCTGATGTCGGCATGCGCGGCATACGGCAGGCGGAAGAAATCCACCAGCACGCGGGCATAGTTACCAAACGATTGGCGCGCCACCGTACGCACAGACGGCGATGTCTCCGGCTCATTCAGCACGCGGGCGAGGTTGCACGCCGCCCAACGAGAGTGCGATGGCCGCACAAAACAGTATGCCTCCCCAATTGCCCCCGCGAGGGCATAGGAGAGGCGTACAGGAATGACTATCAGCAGCGCGGATGCAACACGAACGGCCCAATAGATCAAGGACTGAGACCTGCTGCCCGCTGCCTGCTGCCTGCTGCCCACTGACTAATCGTTGCCGCCGCTTGAGACGGCCTTCGCGATCTTCTCTCCCTGGGCAGTTTCGCGGGCATAGTTCTGGATAAAGGTTTCGGTATCCTGCCGCGCCTGATCGTCCGTCACCTGCACGGGCGGGGACTTCATAAAATAGGACGACGGGGCGGTGAGCGCGCCACTCAACCCGTGATCGAGAGCGAGGCGTGCGCAGCGGATCGCGTCAATGACGACGCCCGCCGAGTTCGGGCTGTCCCAGACTTCCAACTTCAGTTCGAGCGAGAGGGGCACATCGCCGAAGGTCGTCCCCTCGATGCGGATGTTTGCCCATTTGCGGTCGGTCAGCCACGGCACGTAGTCCGATGGGCCGACATGGACGTTCTCCGGAGCGATCGTGTACGGCAACTGGCTCGTGACCGAGTTCGTCTTAGAGATTTTCTTCGACTCCAACCGGTCGCGTTCGAGCATATTGAGGAAGTCCGTATTGCCGCCGAAATTCAACTGATACATCCGATCAATGCGCACGCCGCGATCCTCAAACAATCGGGTAAGCACGCGATGCGTGATCGTCGCGCCGACCTGACTCTTGATGTCGTCGCCAATGATCGGCAGGCCCTTGTTCATGAACCGCTTCTGCCAGTAGTCCTCGCGGGCGATAAAGACCGGGATGCAGTTCACGAAGGCGCAGCCGGCATTGAGGATCTGCTCGACATACCACTTCGTCGCCAGTTCCGAACCGACGGGCAGGTAATTGACGACGACCTGCGTGCCGGTGCTCTTCAGGATGCCGGTGATGTCGGCAGTCGGGCCGGGGGCTTTGGTGATGACTTCCGCCAGATATTTGCCGATGCCATCGTGTGTCATGCCGCGATGGACGCGCACGCCGAGATGCGGCACGTCCGAGAACTTGATCGTATTGTTTGGGTCGGCCCAGATCGCCTCCGAGAGGTCCTTGCCTACCTTCGTCACATTGACATCGAAGGCCGCCGTGAATTCGATATCGCGGATGCGGTAGCCGCCGAGATTCGTATGCATCAGGCCGGGGATATGCTCCTCATCCGACGTATTTTTGTAGAACTCGACACCCTGCACGAGCGACGACGCACAGTTGCCGACGCCGATAATGGCGACGCGAATAGGGTTCGTTGTACCCACGATTTGTTTCTCCTTCACACCCCCACATGCGTGGGGACGAGCAGTTGCCGACGCTGATGATCGCGACTTTAATCGGTTCACCCCCACATGCGTGGGGATGAGACGAGAATACGCCGCACGCCTCGGTACTGTCAATCCAACACCATCGCATCTGAGAATCTTCCCGACCGCTGGTTTCCCCGACCGAGCGGAGGGCGAACGGATGTTCGTCGCACCGGTCATTAAGGTGCGTACGTTCGCACCTTCCCGTCGTGCGTATATTAAGGTATACTATGAGCAGTAAGGACGTAGGGTTCAGGGCGAGGGACCTCGAAAGATGGGGCGGTTCGCCCTCAGCCCTGGCTTGATTTGACCGGAGGAAGATGAATGGTTGACAGCAATGAGCGGGGTCTTGTCCGCTTTGTGAATCTTGATACGGAAATGCGCAATTCGTACCGCGATTACGCGATGAGCGTCATCGTGTCGCGTGCGCTTCCAGATGCGCGGGATGGGCTGAAGCCGGTCCAGCGGCGCATTCTCTACGCGATGCATCAGATGGGCTTGCTGCCGACGACGCGGCACCGCAAATGCGCCGGTGTCGTCGGTGAAGTGATGAAGAACTTCCACCCCCACAGCGACACCGCGATTTATGACGCGCTGGCCCGCATGGCGCAGGATTTCTCGCTCCGCTATCCCCTCGTTGACGGGCAGGGCAACTTCGGCTCGGTGGACGGCGACCCGCCCGCCGCGATGCGCTACACCGAGGCGAAACTGGCGCGGATCGCCGAAGAACTACTGCGCGACATCGGCAAAGAGACCGTTGATTTCGAGGACAACTACGACGGCGAAATGAAGGAACCGAAGAAGGTTCTGCCCGCCCGCCTGCCGAACTTGCTCCTCAATGGCTCGACGGGAATCGCCGTCGGCATGGCGACGAATATCCCGCCGCACAACTTGAACGAACTCTGCGATGTGTTGATCTACCTGATTGACAACCCGGAGTGCGCGCTCACAGAGTTGATCGAGCGGCTGCCGGGGCCGGATTTCCCGACCGGCGGCATCATCCTCGGCCGTGAGGGGATCAAGCAGGCGTACTCGACCGGCAATGGCCGTGTCGTCGTCCGCGCCAGGGCGTACATCGAGGAAGGGCGCGCCAACCGGTATCAGATCATCGTCACCGAACTACCGTATGCCGTGAACAAGGCGACTCTGATCGAGAAGATCGCCCACATGGTCAAGGACGGCAAGATTGACGGCATCAGCGACCTGCGCGATGAGTCCGACCGCTCCGGCATGCGGATGGTCATCGAACTGAAGCGCGATGCCCAGCCGATGAAGGTGCTTAATAACCTCTTCAAGCACACCGCCTTGCAGACCACCTTCGGCGTGAACATGATCGCCCTCGTGGATAACGGCACACAGCCGCATACGCTGACGCTGAAGCGCGCTTTGCAGGAATTCATCGCCCACCGGCAGGTCGTCATCCGCCGCCGCACCGAGTACGAACTGCGGAAGGCGCGGGAACGTGCTCACATCCTCGAAGGACTCAAGATCGCCCTCGACCATCTCGATGAAGTGATCGCGACGATCCGCAAATCCCAGACGACCGAGACGGCGCGCAAGAACCTGCGAACGAACTTCAAACTGAGCGAAGTACAGGCGCAAGCGATTCTCGACCTGCGTCTCGCCCGCCTCGCCGCCCTCGAACGGAAGAAGATCGAGGAGGAATACAAGGAAGTCCTCAAGGCGATCAAGGACTACGAGGATATTCTCTCCCGCCCGGAGCGCGTCTTCGCGATCATCACGGCGGATTTGCAGGAGATCAAGGAGAAGTACGGCGACGAGCGGCGCACCGAAATCCGCGCCGAGGCGTCCGGCGATCTCAGCGAGGAAGACTTGATCCCCGATGTGGACGTTGTCGTCACGCTGACCAAGACCGGCTACATCAAGCGCATTCCCGGCGATACCTACCGCACGCAGCATCGCGGCGGGCGCGGCATCACGGGCGTCAAGCCGAAGGAAGAAGATAAAGTCGAGCACATTCTGCATTGCAGCACGATGGACTCGCTCCTCTTCTTCACCGACCGGGGCAAGGCGTTTCAGGTCAAAGTCCACGAACTGCCCGATGCATCGCGCACCGCCAAGGGCACGCCGATCATTCAACTGATCAACATTCAGCAGGATGAAACGGTGACGACGCTCCTCGCCGTCCGGGATTACGGCGATTCATCGTTCCTGACGATGGTGACAAAGAATGGGCGAATCAAGCGGACGGAACTGCGGGCATTCGCCGCCGTACGCTCCTCCGGGTTGATCGCCCTCGGCCTTGATGAAGGCGACGAATTGCGCTGGGTGCGCGTCACCACCGGCGACGATCAGATGATCCTCACGACGCGGCGCGGCGCGGCGATCCGGTTCAATGAGTCGGATGCGCGGCCGATGGGCCGTACGGCGGCAGGCGTTCACGCGCTCTCCCTGCGAGAGAACGATTCGCTTGTCTCCGCCGACGCGATCCCCGCCGAGCGCGCGAAGGACCTCTGCCTCTTCGTCATCGCGCAGAACGGCATGGGCAAGCGGACGCGCGTCTCGGACTTCCCGGTACAGAAGCGCGCCGGGCTTGGCGTCATCGCCATGAAGGTCACGCCGAAGACGGGTGATATCGTTGCCGCCGGGATTGTCGAGACGACCGACGAACTGATCTTCATCTCCGCCAAGGGGATTGTCATGCGCACCAAAGTCGCCGATCTTCGCATGATCGGGCGGGCGACGCAGGGAGTGATCGTCATGCGCATGGATGACGGCGACCGCGTTGCCTCGTTTGCCCGTGTCCCCGCCGGTGCGGATGAGAACGGCCTCGTCACAGAGATCGGCGTTGAACCGGTCGCCATCGAAGAAGCGCCCTTGACCAAGCGGCGCAAAGCAGTCGAACCCGCCCTCGTCCCCGCCGACGGCGACTGAGCCAGAGAAGCCGACGGAGCGCAGAGATCGCAGAGATCGCAAAGAACGCAGAGAAGGAAATAATGAAACAATCTCTGTGTACTCTGCGTCCTCTGCGATCTCTGCGTTGTTGTTTGGTTAGCAGTGAAAGGCGGATGGTGCGATGAGTATGCCGACCGTGCCGACCGTGCCCGCGCCTGACTCCGCGTCGGCGCGGGCACTGAGCGAGGTGATTCGCGTCGGTCTCGCGCAGGTGCGGCCCTGCCTCGGCGATCTCGATGCGAATATCGCCACGCACGAGCGGGTCATTACCGAGGCGCGGGATGCGGGGGCGGATCTGCTCGTCTTTCCCGAACTGGCGCTGACAGGGTATTTCCTGCGCGATCTCGTCCCTGATGTCGCGATGCGGGCGGATGATGACCGCCTCCGCGCGCTTTCCATCCTCGCCGGGCCGATGGACCTCGTGCTCTCCTTCGCGGAAGAGGACGAGCGCGGACGTTTCTTCATCGCCGCCGGCTATTGGAGTAGAGGCGCACTCGTTCATCTCCATCGCAAGGTCTATCTGCCGACGTACGGCTTCTTCGACGATGGCCGGTTCTTCGGCTCTGGCGACCATGTGCGCGCCTTCGATACCCAATTCGGGCGCGTCGGCATGCTGATCTGCGAGGACTTCTGGCATCTGAGCATGCCCTACCTGCTCTGGCAGGATGGCGCGGACATCCTGCTCTTCTGCAATAACCATCCCGGCCGGGGCACGGATAGCCGGACAGGCGACATTGCCTCGATTGAGTTCGTCAGCGCGCTCTGTCGCTCCTATGCCGGGAGCATGACCGTGCCGATTGTCCAGTGCAACCGCGTCGGGTGGGAAGATGGCATCAACTTCTGGGGCGAGAGTTTCGTCGTGGACGCGGGCGGTGTCGAGATCGCCCGCGCCCCGGCGATGACCGACGATCTGCTAATCGTCGCGATAGACCGCGCGGAAACCCGCCGCCGCCGCCTCTCCTTCCCCGCCCTCCGTGACGAACGCCCCGCGCTCGTCCAGCGCGAACTCGCCCGCATTCTGCGGGAGCAATGAGCAACGAGCAATGAGCAATGAGTTGGCGTGAATCCACTCATTGCTCATTGCTCATTGCTCATTGCTTCGGTAGAGGCCATGTTCTCGAATGTATTCCCAGACATCCGCGCGTAATTGATACTGTGAGGGCGCGCCGCTGCGGAGGCGTTCGCGCAGTTGGCGCGAGGCGATGTCGAGCATCGGGATCGGGATGAAATCGCAGCACCGGACGATGCCGGGAATTGCCACATCGAGCATCGCGAGGTCCGTGATATTCACCTTCCAACCGGGGCGTGTGACAACGGCGAGACGGGCATGCTCGACGATACGCTCGGGATGCAACCAGTTCGGCACATCGAGGATCGTGTCTTCACCCATAATGAACCAGAGCGCCGCATCCGGCTCGCTGTGGCGAAGGATCGTCAGAGCATCCGCCGTGTAGTGCGGGCCGGGGCGGTCGAGGTCAATCGTGTTCAGCGCGAAATGCGGATTGTCGCCAATCGCCAACTCGACCATGCGCCTGCGGTGTACCGCAGCGGTCATACCGTTGTTTGCCTTGTGTGGCGGCTCACCGGCGGGGAGAAACAGCACATGGTCGAGACCGAGCACGTACTGAACCTCGGCAGCGGCGACGAGATGGCCGATATGAATCGGATCGAAGGTCCCACCATAGACACCGATGCGGCGCATCACTCCCCCTCACACAACGTCGGCAGTCGCCAGTCGCCAGTCGCCAGAAATGACGCCACAGAAACATACTCAGCAAAACTGCAAGCGGAAGCGCCGCGCGATCTTCTCGAACGACTGCCGACTGCTGACTGGTGACTCACGCAGTCAACTCCCGCTCGTGATTTTCGCGCCGGGAAATTGCTCGCCCAGCGCCGCAATTGCCTCCGGCGCCGGGCTGTGCAGCCCCCGATACCAGAACTCGACCTGCATTTCCGCCGCGCCATCCGCCAGGCCGACGATTTTCGTTTGCGGCGCGGGCTGCGCGACGAGCGTGTCGAGCCGTTGGATCGCATCGCGCGCCTTCGCACCCACCTCATCCGGCGTGCCGGTCACGTTCGTCAGGGTGAGCGTCGCATGGCCGATGCCGGACGCCGAGCGGTTCGTGACAATCTCGGTGAAGATGATGTTGTTCGGCACGAGGATCATCACCCCCGCGTCCGTTTTCAGCGCAGTCGTCCGGATATCCACTTCCTCCACCGACCCTTCCGCATCGCGCACCTTCACACGGTCGCCGATAGTGAAGGGGCGCTCGACGAGCAAATAGATGCCCGCGATGAAGTTCTTCAGCACATCCTGAAACGCGAGCACGATGCCGGCGGTTGCGAGGCCGAACGAGGTGATGACGGCGCTCGATGGCACCCCCAGGACGGAAAGAATGACCGAGGCGCAAACAATCACGCCGACGACGGTGACACCGTTGCCCGCGAGCGCGACGACATTGAGCGGCAGATGGGCGCGGATCAGGACGCGACGCACGAGCCGTTTGAGAAAACGCGTCGCGATGACCGTGATGCAAATCGCAATCGCGGTCCAGAAGAGCGCGAAGATGATGTTGACCAGCGTATGCTGACTCTGAAAGCGATGCCGTAATGTCTCCCAAAAACTCATCATGAAATCGTCATTCTCCCCGAACGCCAACGTACACCGGCGGGAGTATAGCATTCTGGGAGAGGAGGCAGCAGATAGCGAGCAGCGGACAGCGAAATACGGCATGGTTCTGGCCCCTACTACGCCACCGCATTGCTGCCCGCTGCTCACCGCCTGCTGTCCGCCGCTCGCCGCTCGCTGTGGTATCATCGAAGGAGAGAAAGGAAGGCCACTGGCGCATGTATGAGTATCATACCCACACGACGAATTCCCCCGACAGCCGGGTGAAGATGCATGAATATTGCGAGCGGGCTATCGAAATCGGTATTCAGGAAATCGCCTTCACCGACCATATTGATCACGATCCGGCGGACCGCACGCGCGGTCACAACATCTACCCGACGTACATGGCCGACATCGCCGCATGCCGCGCGGCCTATGGCGACCGGCTGACGATCCTCGCCGCTGCCGAGGTGGACTGGAACCGGCAGACCGCGCCCGCTGTCCGCGCCTATCTCGCCGATAAGCCCTTCGACTTCATTATCTGCTCCGTCCATTGGATCAACGGCGAGTACCTCGGCGAGCGTGCCCGCAAACATCCGAGCATCGAGGTCTACCGCCAATACCTCGATGAAATCGAAGCGCTCGTCACGACGGAAGATTTCTTCCACGTCATCGGACACTTCGACCTCGGCAAACGGTATGACACTGTCAGTGGCCGGATTGATGTCGAGTACAACCGCCTGCAACTCGGTCGCATCTGCGACGCGCTGGCCGCACAGCGCAAAGGATTTGATCTTAATACCTCGGCGGTTCGCACAGCGGCGCACGAGCCGATGCCCGGCCCGGACATCCTCCGCCTCTTTCGCGAGCATGGCGGCGAACACGTCACGATCGGCTCTGATACACATATGGTGAGTACCCTCGGAACGAATGTTGATGTTGCGGTGCAGACATTACGCGATGCTGGATGGACCACAGTCAGCCACATTGAAAGTGGCCGCCTCGTTGCCGTGCCCCTCGAACAGGTACTGGAAGCGGTACGTATCGCCACCCCGACGTTCGCCTGAACGTGGCAGAAACGCCGATAGCGAGTGGTCAATCCGCCCCGCGCCGATTGGCCCATACCCGATTTGGCGCGGCGCGCTGGTACGGGGCATTGGATGCGATGGCACCCTATCTGATCGTCATGATCGCGGTCGCGATTGCTCGTCAGCCGTTCGTCTCAACGGCGCCCGCACTCCTGGCGGTCGTCACTGCGGCTATCGCGCTCGCTGTCGGAGCGGGCACGCTGTTCTTTTGGGATATGTCAGATGCGCACCTCACCTGGCTGGTTGCCTGCGTGCTCTTCCTGCTCGTGGCGCCCGTCCTCGCGCTCCACGCATCACTCGAAAATAGCGCGCTCAATGCGCCAACGCCAGCGCTTATGCTGCCGCTCGCCTTTACCTGGGCCGGACTCCTCATCATGTCATTGCTGATCGCCGGTTGCCTCTATGCAACGGCGGCATACCATCCCGGCTGGGCGGGCGTGATTGTCGCGCCGATTGCGGCGCTGATCGCCGCTGTCGCCGCTACCAGCCCGGACGCTTCACGCCATGCAATGCTCACTGCCGTACTGATCGGCTTTGCCCTCGCCGCAGTGGCTGCGGGCGTCGGTTGGCTTCTGCCGGAACGCTTTCGATGGTTCCTCATCATACCGATCCTCGGCATCGGCATGGTCGCCGCCGCGCGCATCGTCCTCACAACTCCCCACCATCTGCCGGGGCGTTGGCTCTTGGTCGGCGATACGATGCTTGCTGCCGT
The DNA here is from genome assembly GCA_030853625.1 of Chloroflexota bacterium. Taxonomy (GTDB): domain Bacteria; phylum Chloroflexota; class Chloroflexia; order Thermomicrobiales; family JALYUS01; genus JALYUS01. Next base: position 1,226 of record JALYUS010000117.1, on the reverse strand, counting down.
GATCGGGATGATTGCTCTGGGGTCGCCAATCCTCTGCCGCTGGCTCAAACGAGCAACGAGCAATGAACAATGAGCAATGAGCAATGAAGGGATTATAAACCCCTACTCATTGCCTCGTTAGTGTCCCCAGTCGCGCAGATAGAGGAAGTCATGCTCAATCGTGCGGGCGCTGAGTTTGGCGATGGGCGGCATGCGGCGTTTGTATTGCGCGACACGGACGAGACGAACGACGCGCTCGATGACTGGTGCGGGAAGTCCGCGCTCGATCAGGGCGGCGGGATGCATCCGGCGATCCACGAGTTCGTACAGCACCTCGTCCACTGCCTCATAGGTCAATTGCAACTCGTCCTCGTCCGTCTGCCCCGGCCATAAATCGGCGCTCGGCGGCTTGCCGATAATCACCGCAGGAACGCCGATGGCGGCGCTCAATTGCCGGATTTGGGTCTTGTAGAGATCGGCAATCGGGTGAATCGCGGCGGCGGCATCGCCGTAGACGGTCGAATAGCCGAGCAGCATTTCGGTCTTGTTCGAGGTGCCGATGACGAGGCCACCGTACCCTTCCGACTGATCGTAGAGGATCTTCATCCGCTCGCGCGCCATGATGTTACCCCGGCGACGGTTCGACATCTCCGGGAATTGGGCGAAGTACGGGTCTACTTGCGGCGTGACGGGAATCGTCACGCTGTTCACACCGAGTTGTTCGACGCAGAGCAGACCATGCGCGAGGCTGTCCGGGTTGCTCGTCCGGTAGGGCATCAGGACCGCGAGCACATTTTCCGGCCCCAGCGCCTCCGCCGCGAGGGCGACGACGAGCGCCGAATCAATGCCGCCGCTCACGCCGACAACGCCGCGCCGTACGCCGAACTTGCCGATCTCTTCGGCGATAAACTGAGCCAAGACGCGCCGGGTCAGATCGGGGTCAATCCAGAGCGCCCCACGCCGTCCGTCTATCGCGTCGATCGCCGCCTCTGCCGTTTGCTCGACCGCTCGCGCCATCGTGGAACGCCCCCCGATCGTGCATTGCTTCACAAACACCGTTACCGAGAGCATACCATATGCATGTGGGCAGAGCAATCGCCGGAAAGTCCGGCGTAGGTGTTAGAGCTTATCCGGAAACCCGGAGAGACTTGGAGAAGAGCAGTTGCGCACACGCCAGATGGACAAAGGCCAGGTAGTTCTCCACCTTCTTCTCCCACCGCACCAGCAAGCGGCGCGAGCGGTGCAGC
>JALYUS010000065.1 GCA_030853625.1 Chloroflexota bacterium | reverse complement strand
CGGCGGCAATCCTCGATGCCCTGCACGACCCGGAGCGAACGCACGCGATGGCCGCGCGGGGGCGCGACCGCGCCGAGGCGCTCTTCAATGGCACGACCAACAACGCGGCGGTGCTGGAGATGTACCGCACGATCCTCGATCGGGAAGGGAGGATGCACGGTGTACCATCGCTGCGGTCAACGCCTGCTTGACCTCGTGCTGACCCTGCTTGGCCTGATTGTGCTGGGGCCGGTGGCGCTCGTCGTCGCGCTGCTCGTGCGGAAGAAGATCGGCGTGCCCGTCTTCTTTCGCCAGCAGCGACTCGGCAAGGATGGCACACCATTCGCGGTCATCAAGTTTCGCACGATGACCGATGCGCGGGACGCGGACGGTGCCCTCTTGCCGGACGAGCAACGGATGACGCGCATCGGTGGGTTCCTGCGGCGCACGAGCCTCGATGAACTGCCGGAACTGCTCAATGTCCTCCGGGGCGAGATGAGTCTTGTCGGGCCGCGCCCGCTCTTTGTCCACTACGCGGAGCGGTACACGCCGGAACAGATGCGTCGTCATGCGGTGCGCCCCGGCCTGACCGGCTGGGCGCAGGTCAATGGACGCAACGCGATCGCCTGGGAGCAGAAATTCGCCTACGATCTCTGGTATGTGGCGCATCAATCGTTCTGGCTCGACCTGAAAATCATCTGCCTGACCGTCGGGCAGGTCCTCCGCCGCACTGGCATCAACGAAGTTGGCCACGCGACGATGAGCGAGTACATGGGGGCGGCGCATGCTCCTGATGGCGGCATGGCGGCATGAGCGGCGTGCTGATCCTCGGCGCGGGCGGGCACGCAAAGGTCGTCGCCGATATTCTTTGCTGCCAGGGAACACCGGTGAGGGGTTTCCTCGACGATAATCCCGCGATCTGGGGTGCGACGCGGCTCGGACTTCCCGTACTCGGTGGCATTGTAACCTACCGCGAGTACATGCCGAGCGGCTTGATCCTCGGTATCGGCGACATTGCCGTGCGCCGTGCGGTGGTCGAACGGCTCGGCGCAGGCGCGCGCGATCTCTGGTGCAACGCGATCCACCCGCACGCGACCGTCGCGCACTCCGTACGACTGGGGCGCGGCGTCGCGGTGATGGCGCGCGCCGTCGTCAATCCGGACGCCATCCTCGGCGACCATAGCGTCGTCAACACCGGCGCGACGGTGGATCATGATTGCGTGATCGGAGCGTACGCGCATATCGGGCCGGGCGCACACCTCGCGGGCGGTATCCGTATCGGCACCGGCGCCTTGATCGGCGTCGGCGCGAACATCACGCCGTGGCTCACCGTCGGCGACGGCGCAGTCGTCGGGGCAGGGTCGGTCGTCGTCGGTGACGTTCCCGCCCATGTCACGGTGAAGGGCGTCCCGGCGCGCCAATAACAGCGCACCTACCCCCCGGCCCCTGCCGTCACTCGGCGTTAGGTTTCTCCGCGAATGCATATGCCCTGTGTCCGTACAACGTTTCTATGGACAATATTTGCACGGTGATGTATGATGCGTGCAGTGGTTTGTCTGGGACTGGCGAGGAGTGATGTGCGGTGCAGATGATCTCGGTGATGACGGCAATGTCGAAACGGATCGTGCCGGAGACGATTTTCGATCTCGCACCTGGCGAATGCGCCTTTGTCGCTCCGTCTGCGCTGATACTGATGGCTGATCGGGCGTGTCATATCCAGACGGATGTTTCCGTCCGCCGCACACCGGACGAGACGGCGAGTATGCAGGTGACGCGCACGCGCGGGGGCTATATCGCGGACGTTACCTATTGCCACCACCAGTGGACGCCGACCGATGCGGCGGACGATGTGGCGCATGCGCCGGTCATCCACGTCGTCTTTGGGGATGAGTTCTTGCAGTAACCGCTTCGCAGTCAGCACGACGCAAACGGGCAGCCGCGCATGGCTGCCTTTAATTTTTGCCCGATAGCGGTAGCATGATGCTTCGTACGGGCGGCGCCGAATGGTACGATATGGGCGCCATGAAAGAGTATAAAGATGCAGAAATGCTATACTATTCCCTAGGGCTGTGGTTATTA
>JALYUS010000041.1 GCA_030853625.1 Chloroflexota bacterium | reverse complement strand
GCGTTGTAGGGATACCAGCTTTTTCGGTACAGATCGCCGAGCGCAGCCCGCTTCGCGGCGTCGGTCACAACGAGGAAATGCCAGCCCTGCATGTTCGATCCGCTCGGGGCTTGCTGCGCGAGGGCGAGGCATTCTTCCACCACTTCCCGCTCAATGGGCCGGGTGAAATCGAGCCGCTTGCGCACGGAACGCGTGGTTTCGAGCAGTGCATCGGGGGCCAGGGTGTGCATGGGCATCGGGATCATCCTCCTGGTGAGCCGCGAGACAGGGTACGCCATTATATTCGTTGTCCCGCCCATGATATGGGTAAGGCGCCCGCGCCGCAAGAATATTAAAACCCGCTGTAGCAGTCACCATACGGGGGGTTAGAGTGAATCCCTCACTGGCAATTTTTCGGCTATACTGCTCCCATGATTACGTACGAGGATTTCGCGCAGGTTGATATCCGGGTGGGCCGGATTGTGACGGTTGAGGACTTCCCGGAGGCACGGAAGCCAGCCTACAAACTGACCATTGATTTCGGCGCGGCGATCGGCGTCAAGCGGTCGAGCGCGCAGATCACGGCACTCTATACGAAGGACGATTTACTCGGCACGCTCGTGCTCGCCGTCGTCAACTTCCCGGTCAAGCAGATCGGCCCGTTCCTCTCGGAATGCCTCACGCTCGGCGTCCCGAACGCGGCGGGGGATGTCGTCTTAGTCCGGCCTGACCGCACAGCGACGGTTGGCGGCAGGCTCTTTTGACCGCGACGCGCGACCGGAGGGGGACCGAGCAGTCGCGCGTCGCGGTCGCGGTCGCCCTGCTCTATATTCTGCTGTGGAGTTCAGCGTTTATCGCCACCAAAGTGGGTGTGACGCACAGTCCGCCGCTGACGCTGCTCTCTGTCCGCTTCCTGTGCGCCGCCGCGATCCTTGCGGTGATCGCGCGGGTGCGTGGCCTGCCCGCGCCGCAGGGACGAGCCGCGTGGGGACGGCTGGCACTTTTCGGCCTGCTCAACTGCGCGCTGTACCTCGGCTTCGGCTACGAATCGCTGCGGCATCTTTCGGCGGGCATGGGCGCGATCCTCGCCGCCACGAACCCACTCATGCTGGCGCTCGTTGCGCCGCGACTGCTCGGCGAGCGGCTCACCCCGGCGCGCGTGCTCGGATTGATCCTCGGCTTCGGCGGCGTCATCTTCGTGATGGGCGCGCGCCTCGGCGGGGGCAGTACCGCGGACACGGCAATGGGCATGGCGCTCCAACTGGTGGGGGTTATCTGCCTCGTCGGCGCGACGGTCGTCTACAAACGCCGCCCACCGCAGGAGCATCCGCTCGTCATCAACGCGGTGCAACTCGGCGCGGCGGGCCTCGCCCTCGTGCTGCCCGCGCTGCTCGCGGAGGACCCCATCCATACGCGGGTGGACGCCCCACTCGCATGGTCGTTCCTCTACCTCGTTTTTGTCATCAGCATCGGCGCGTCGCTGCTCTGGTTCTGGCTTCTGGCGCGGGGCGAGGCGAGCGTCGCGAGCGCATACTACTTTCTGACGCCGATCTTCGGCCTCGGCCTCGCCGCACTTCTTCTCGGCGAACCGTTCGGCCCGCGCGATCTCATTGGCCTGGCCGCTGTCGCTGTCGGCATCGCCCTGATTGGCCGACCACCCGCGCCCGCTCATGCAACCATCAGGGTCATGCCGCTGAGTCGCGAGGAGTGATCGGAGAAACTGCCTGGGAGATCACGAAAGCGGCTGATTTTGCCTATCTCATCCAGACGCGCCGGTCATCGCTGTGGCGGGGTGTTCGGGTGAACAATATGCGCGTGAAGCGGCGGTTCGTTTTCCTCCGCCGCGTCGCCCGCTCGCTCGACCTCGATGGTGCAATGCGTGACGGCGGCGGCGACCCCTGCAACTGCGGCGGCACGGTCGAGCAGCGCCGTCGCGACCCCCGCCTTGACGCCCGGCTTCAGCGGCATGTCGAGCAAAACGCGGTCGCCCTGCCGCAGCGTGATGCGCCGCACATCCCCGCCGGCGACGAGACGATTAATCCGTTCGACCAGGTCCCGCGCCTCGACGCGTGTCACTTCCTTCAGCGACTTTCCCGCCACGGAACCCCTCCTTTATCCGCGTCCCTGCTGACCGCCTCGTCAACGCGTGCCGACTCGCTGCGAACCGTTGCCGCGACGTGCTCACTCTTCCAGGTCATGCCCTTACGGAAATGAACTTCGCTTGTCACGGTCGCCACCGTCCGCATCACAAGCGTCTGCTCCCGCAGTATGATCTCGTCCACCCGCACGGTCGCGGGCGCCGCACCGTACCAGGCATCCCCCTCGGCGGGCAAGTCCGCGCGCGCCATCGCCTCGGCCTCATGCTTTGCGGCGGTGAGGTAGACGCCGGTTTCATCAATTTGCGCGATGGCGCTCATCGGCAGGTACAGGTTCCGAATCGTGAACAAACCATCCTGTACCAGAAAATAGCCACGCCCGATGTCCGCAACGGCGCCGATCCGCTCGCCCTCCGCCCCGAAGACTTCCATGCCCGCATGGAGCCGCTCGCTGTCGTCGTCTCGCGATGCGGTCCCATCGTAGCCGATCGGTGCTGTCGCCATCGTATCTGCTCCTTTCGCCCCTGATGCGTCATGCGTCAGGCCAGCATGCGTCGTGCGGGAACAGGAACTTCCGCATTGGAACTCGATAGAGCAGGATAGATGCCATTCGCATTTTAGACCAATCGAGGGCACGGCGGGTGTATCATCAGACGTATGAGTAATGAACGACACTTCGCAGTCATCGGGCGATCGGAAGGCCAGCCGACCCTGTATCACATGAATCAATCCCCGGCGAACGCCGAGCGCCTACGGCAGCGTCGGGAAGCGGCAACCGGCCAGCCGTGTTACGTCGTGCCGTTGGCGGAGTGGCTGGAAGACGCACTGGGAGCGCTCCAGCGGATCGAGGCGGCGAGCGGAACGAGATGACGGCGTGATGACCGTGCTGAGTATCGCGCTGGGCCACAATCTTCACGCCTTGCTGCGCGCGCCCGCCCTGCCCGTCATTGCCTTCATCGTCTTCTTCGAGGAGTTGGGGCTGCCCAGCCCCCTGCCCGGCGAACTGATGATGCTGCTCGCCGGGGTGCAGGCGGCGCAGGGCATCTACCCCCTCTGGCTCGTCTTGCTTGTGCAGGAGGTTGCCGCTCTACTCGGCGGGAGCGGCCTCTACGCCGCCTGCCGCCGCGTCGGGCGCCCTCTCGTGCTGCGCTACGGGCGCTACCTGCACCTCCGAGCGGAGACGCTCGACCGTGCCGAGGAATTGATTCGTCGCAGGGGGTTCGGGGCGGTCGCCGTGGGGCGCGTCATCCCCGGCGTCTGCATTGTCGTGCCGATTGCGGCGGGCGTCCTCGACATGCCGTATCGCCTTTTCCTTCCCGCCTTCGCCATCGGGGTGCTGGGGTATGTCGGCGCGCTGACCGTGACGGGGTACGTCGTCGGCCCGTTCGCCCTGACGCTCTTTGAGCGCATCACGCTGCCCATCGGGGCATTCGTCTCTGTGGGCCTCCTCGTTCTCCTGCTCGTGGCCGCACACCGGTTGATGATGCGGATTCCCGCGTCGCCCCGCACCCGTCAGGAGGAGACGGGCATCGCGCTTCTCGCGGGGGGCTTCGCGGGATTGATCGGGTTGCTGGCGGCGAACGGCGTCGTTGATCTCATCCGCTGGGCCTATCACCTGATCGCGGGCGCATCCCCGCTCGCCGCCACGGGCGTCGGGAGCGGGTGGCGGCTGCTGCTCGGCTGGCCGCTCTTCCTGCTCGTCGCCTGTGGCATTGCGGTGGCGGACGACCGGCTGATTCGGCGCGGCGTTCCCTTCACGGCCCGCACGGCGCTCCTCGCCATCGTGCCGCTGCTCCTGACGGCGCTGGTTATCTATCCGGTCGCGGAAGGCCATCCGGTGCGGTGGTCGCGGCTGCGGGAGGACCTGCTCCTCGGCGTCGAGGCGGCACGCTGGGCGGGATTCGGTATCGCGCTGCATCTCGTCCTCCCACGGATTGCGGCCGGGCGATTGAGGCACGCGCCACGGCAGCCGGAGGAGCAGGCAGAGATGCAGCCGCCGAAACCTCTCAGCAACACGTGAGGCCGGTAGCGACCGGCGCTCTCCGCGCCCTCGCGTACCGGTCATCCAGCCGCGTGGTATCATGCCAACGAGCGAGATGTCACCATTCCGCTTTGTTTCCGTTCAGTGCATGTGGGTGGAGAGGAAGAGATGGGGAACGACGGGAGTGCGACGGAAACGGGGATGTCGCGCCTGACCGCTGAGGAATTGCGCGGCTCGCTCGGCTCTTTGCCCGCCTTTCTCCAATCGGTTAGCGACGGCATCCTCGTGCAGGATCGGGGCGGCACGGTCATCTTCGTCAACGACGCGGGGGCACGCCTCTGCGGCTTCGCATCAGCGGCGGAGATGCAGGCTACGCCGATTGGCGACGTACTCGACCGATTTGGCCTCTTCGATGAGAACGGGCAACCCTTCCCCGCCGCCAACCTCCCCGCCCAGCGCGTTCTCAGCGGAATGCCCGCCGCCGAGGCGATGCTGCGCACGCGGGTGCGCGGGGGTCATGACGAGCGATGGTCAATGGTCAACGCCACGCCCGTCCTGGATGCGGAGGGAACCGTTCAATTCGCCGTGAGCGTCTTCCGGGATCTCACCGAGCAGCGGCGCGCCGAGATCACCAGTCGGTTCCTCGCCGATGCGAGCGCCGCCCTTGCCGAGTCGCTCGACTATGAAACGACCCTCCAGGGAATCGCCCGGCTGGCAGTGCCCCGCGTCGCGGATTGGTGCTCGGTCGAAATCGCTGATGCGGACGGCATACCGCGTTTGCTCGCGCTCGCGCACGTTGACCCGGAAAAGGTTGCCCTCGCCCACGAACATCGCCGCCGCTATCCCGCCGACCCCGATGCCCCCTACGGTTCCACTGCGGTCATTCGGACCGGGCGGTCGCAAGTGCTGCACGAGATTCCCGACGCGTCGCTGGTCGCCGGAGCGCGGGACGCCGATCATCTCGCCATCCTGCGTGTCCTCGGCCTCGCCTCCTCGATGATCGTCCCGTTGATTGCACGGGGGCGGGTGCTGGGTACGATTACCTTCGTCTCGTCATCGCACGAATGGCTCTACGGACCCGACGACCTCGCCTTCGCGGAGGAACTGGGACGGCGAGCGGCCATCGCTGTTGATAATGCCCGGCTCTACCGCGACGCGCAAGCCGCCGAGGCCCGCTTCCGCACTCTCTTCGAATATGCTCCCGACACCATTCTCGTTGCCGATGCCGAGGGCCGCTACCTTGATGTCAACCCCGCCGCAACGGCGCTGCTGGGATACGGGCGCGACGAACTGCTTCGTCTGTCTGTCCCCGATGTGGTGGCGGCGGCACAGGAGCGAACCGGGATGGAGTACGCGGCTTTCCGGGAGAATGGTCAATGGCGCGGAGATTTGCACCTGCGGCGCAAGGATGGCACGCTCGTTCCCGTCGAGGTACAGGCGACGGCGGTGAACCTGCCAACGGGATCCGTCTACATCGCGGTGGCGCGGGACATCTCCGAGCGGCGCGCGCACGAGCAGCAGCAGCAGGACTTCCTCGCGATCGTCGCGCACGACTTGCGCACGCCGCTGACCGCGCTGAAGGGGTACGCCAGCCTGATGCAACGGCGCGGGGCATATAACGAACGATCCATGGCGGTCATGGTCGCGCAGGCGGAGCGGCTCGACCGTCTGATTAACGACGTGCTGGAAGTGTCGCGGCTGGACGCCCACCGGCTCGAACTGCGGCGAAGCGAGGTAGACCTGACCCACATGGTGCGTCAGTGCGTTATCGAGGCGGAGGATATAGCCGAGCGCCATCCGGTCCGTGTCGAACTGCCCGATCGGCCGATCATCGGCTGGTGGGATTCCGACCGTATCTGCCAGGTCATCCAGAATCTCGTGAGTAACGCCATCAAATATTCTCCGGAGGGTGGGGAGGTCGTCGTGCATGCCGAAGACATCGGCGATCGGGCGCGGGTATCGGTAAGCGACCGGGGCATCGGCATCCCGGCGGAGGCCTTGCCTCACCTCTTTGACCGCTTCTACCGGGCGGAAAACGTGCAGACGGGGAGCGTCAAGGGGTTAGGGCTGGGGCTGTACATCGCCGCATCGCTGGTGGAGGCGCACGGAGGCGCGATGAGCGTAGAATCAACGCTCGGCACGGGCAGCACGTTCGTCTTCACCCTGCCGTATACGGCATCGCCCGCCTGACTACTGCTCAATCGCTCGTCAGTGACGGCACGGACGGTCGTGTCGGAAGGAGTTAACACATGCAACACGCACGACCATCGCGTATTATTCTTCTCGCCATCACTCTCGCCCTGACAACCGTGACGATCATTACCCTGATCGGCAGTGTCTCCGCCGCCCCACCGTCATCGCTGGTCGCACAGGCCGCGACCGCCGGGCCGACAGGATCGGTTGCCGCTCCCCTCCCGACAGCGGTGTCCGGCAGCGTCGCGCCCGGAGCATCGTCGGTCTCGGTCCCGGCGATTCCCGCTACCGCAGCGACGGCTTCCGATGTCGCGCCGCCGGTGGCGCTGCCGCCATCGGCCCTGCCACCCGTAGATACCGGTGGCGGCCCGGATCGGCGAACAATCATCGAGACGCTGATCGGTATCGCGGTCGCGGTGGTGATCGTGCCGCTCGGCGCATTGGGGTTGATCCGGCTCATCGCGAACGCGGGGCGACTGTAGCGGGCGCGCCGTGGCGACATCCGTGCCGTTGGCTCTTTCACCGCACACAGACAACACTGCTGGCCGCAAGATTGCATAGCGGAAAGGCTGATGGCCGATTCGGGAGCCAGAAGGCGGTGATACTATGGGAGAGCCTGAGACAACAGAAACGCTGCGCGCGCTGCGCGCGATCCGGCGCCATCTCACGGTCGCGTTTCTCGCTGTCGAGCACTTGTGCCGAAAAGTCGGATCATTTCCTCCCGCACAGCGGCTCTGTACACTGGCAACGGACGCGCTCGGCAGGATCAGGGATGAGATCGTTGGGATTGAAGCGCAGGTTATGCGAGACGAGCGGCGGCATACGCATGTGCCGGAGCAGTTTCCCGAGCATCCACCCGAACATTGATCGTATCCATGATCCGGTACGATGCGACGTGTCGTGCGAGAATCCCGTACCGCGCCGGTGCGGGCAAGAGAGGGAATCATGCCAAGGCAACGCATCGCAATCGTCAACGATGACGCCACCTATATGGAATTGATGAAGGATTTGCTCGACGAAGAGGGCTACAAGACGACGATCTGGGATCGCAACGACAACCCGTACCACGTCATCAAGCGGGAGCGGCCACATCTCGTCATCCTCGATATCCGCTTGCAGAACCCGGATGAAGGCTGGAAAGTGCTCGAACAGATTCGGCTCGATCCGATGACAACGAACATTCCCGTCATCGTCTGCTCGGCGGATACGCAGTTTCTGCGTTGGAAACGCCGCCAGTTACGCCAGATGGATTGCGAAGTGCTCGAAAAGCCGTTCCGTCTGGCGGACCTGCTGCGCGACGTGCGGGAAATGATCGGCAACGCCGAGTAGTGCGTTACCCACGGAGAGGACCCAACCGGTCATCGCACGGCGGAGTCATTCTCACGCCTCTCTGCAATCGGTAACGATCATCCCCCCGCCCCATTCAGTCGCAGAGACATCGTGTATCCTATGACACGCTTTTGCCCGCTCGTATCGCCTGTCGGACAACCCAACGGATGGGCGGTGCGTACTTTCTGCAGTACTATGTCAGAGACGGCGCTGCGGGTAGCGCGCATGGGAGAAGGCAGGACTGCGATGGTTGGCTCGTTCTTCGTCGGTACAGCGGATATTGTCACCATTATCATCTCCCTCCTCAGCATGATGGCGGTTATCTTTGTCCTCATCCCGACGGTGATGTTCTTCCTCGCGCGGGCGGCGTACCGGCGGATTCGTCGCGACCCGCGTGTGAGCCGCACGGCGCTGCTCTGGCAAGAGAAGACCAGCCCACCCGGCCCGCGCCGCAGCCTGATGCAGCTCCGCGTGCGCCTCGCCGATGCCGTAACGAGCGCGCGGGCGGCCGTCAGCATTATCCAAGCACATGGGAGCGTGCAGGGCGAACTGGCAAGCCTCGTTCGCCGAATTGATCGCGTTGCCGCGCCACTCGATGCGCAACTACGGCTGCTACAGACGGAGCCGGATCTGCGGCTCCTCTACGAACTGCTCCAACCGGCACGCGCCCGCGTCGAGGAGATCGAAGCGATCGTCCATCACATCCGCGCCGCCGCTTATGCCACGCTCGGCGGCGACATGGCGGGAACCGTGGCGCAAATCACCGCCGATGTCGAGCGCGAGGTGGCGGCCCTGCAAGCAGGCATGAGCACGCTTCATGCATTGGCAATGGATACGCCCGCACCGGTGGGCGTACCGCTGCGAAAAGGAGCGTACCGATGACCCTCACCTCCCGCGTCAAAGCGGTGATTAAGAGCAAGACGTATCGCGCCCCGGAATCCGCCGGAGATCCGCGCTATGCGCTGGAAACGAGTTACGAGCGGCAACTGCACCTCCTCCAGGAGGTGCGGCGCGGGTTGGCCGAAGTCTCGACCGCGAAGAAGCGGATCGAATTGCAGGTCGCGGAGATCGGCGTGCGCTATGATCGCCTCGGCGCGCAGGCGTACGAGGCGGTCGCGCAGGATCGCGACGATCTCGCGCGCATCGCGCTGACGCGCCGGGCGGCGGTCGAGTCGCAGGTGACAATGCTCCGGGAGCAGCATGCCGCGCTCGCCACGCAAGAGGCGCAACTGATCGCCAACCAGCAGCGGCTTGCCGAGCGGATCGAGACTTTTCGCATCCAGAAAGACGCCTTCACCGCGACCTATGCCGCATCCGAGGCGCAGGCGCGGGCGAATGAGGCGATTGCCGGTCTCGGTGGAACGATGGTTGAGGCGACACAGACACTCCAGCAGGCACAGGCGCGGGTCCAGCAAGTCCGTGCCCGCGCGCTGGCGACCGAGGAATTGCTCGCGACCGGCGCCCTCTCTGACTTCAGCGGCTCATCCGACGCGGAACTGGACCGGCAAATCACCGAAGTCGCTCGCGCCGCAACCGTGGACACGCAACTCGCCGCCATGAAGCAGGAGATGCTCGTCAGTGGTGTGGGGGCGAAGACCAGAGCGTTGCCGGAATAGCACCTCACCCCTGCCATGCCGCGCAGATCTCTACAGCAGTGCGAAGACGAGCGCGCCAACGAGCGCGCCAACGAGTGCGCCTGCCACCATCTCCGCCGCCGTATGCGCGCGCAATGTCACACGCGCCCAGCCAACTGCGCCGATCAGAACAAGCGCGGGCAAAAACGCGCTGCCGTACGCCATCGGGAGCGCAACTGCGGCGAGCGTGGCACTCATCGTATGGAGGCTACACTTGAATACCATCTGATTGACGCCCGCGCCAATGACGAGGCAGAGCGTCATCGCCGCCATCAGTAGCATCGTCCGGCGCGGCGCTCCGGTACGGCGTGCCAGTTCCGTCCCAACGCCGTAACAAAGAATCATCACCCCGTATGCGAAGGGGCGCTCGCTCCGGTTCGAGACGTGCAGGTTCGCGATCGTGCCACGCTTGAGCATGATGAGGAAGAGGATCGAAGGGAGCGTCGTCGCGCAGGTGATCGTCACGCAGCACCAGAGAAACCAGCGGGCCACGCTCACGTGCGGTTCATGGAAGCCATTGAATAACGCCAGAAGCGGGATGATTATCACCGTTGGTTGCAGAACGGCGCTGATCGTCCGCGCGGTGATGATGGACGCGGGTGTGCGCGTGAGCGAGGCAACGACCATAGCAGAATGATACCACGGAGAACGAGTAACGAGTAGAGCATTCACGCATTTGGGGTTTTCCTGGTGGGGCAGGCTAAAACCCGCCACCACCGGATTTTCTCGCTACTCTTTGCTCATTACTCGCTACCGACTGCTCGCGTAGTAGGGGGGCGAGACGACCGCGCCTTCGTCTTCGCGCACGCGCAGGGGATTGCGGCGTGCGTAGGTGATCGGCGTCACCTGCGCCATCGGGCGGCGTGGAGCGACGGCGGGCATCGTGTCGAAATGCATCCCGAATTCCTGGTGTTGCGGCATCGGTGTATAATCGGGCGCGGGCCGCGCGCCACGACGATAGGAGGTGTACGGCCCCTGCGGCGCGAAGGGGAGCGGCAGTTCATTCGCGGCATAGAGCAACAGCGCACCGACGAGCGCGACGGCGAGGTAGGCGAGCGCCTGCGGGAACGCGCCGCCACCCCGGATCAGAAGCACCAGTACCGCCTCGACGATCAACAGGACGACCAGCGCGCAGCGGATCGGCACGATACGCGCGCTCGGCGTCACCCAGCGCGTCACCGCGCCGCCACACCAGAAGGCGAAGGTGAGTAGCCAGACGCCGCCGACTCCCGGCGTCGCAAGCAAATAGAGGCTTCCAACGAGAAAGACGACCGTCAATGGGAGATCGAAGCGAATGAGCCGCGACTGCTGCTCCGCGAAATCGCGGGGGCTGGGTGGAAGAACGACGATGCGTTGCACGACCGCGCGCGGCGCCGCCGGGTCGTCTGGTCGGACAAGAACAAATCGCCATAATCGGCCCAGCAACGCGATTCCCGCCGCTGTCAGGAATGCGATCGCAATCAGCATGGCGATTGTCTGTCCGATCATGACCCTCTGCCCCTTCCCGTTGTCATCACAATGCCCGGCCCGCACTTTGAACGTACACACAGTGTAAACGTGTACGTACAGGCTGTCAAGTAGCCGCGCATGGTTGAGTAATTTCCGCAGGATTCGCTTTTTTCGCTAGGCTTCTTCGGCGCACAACTATATTGCGGGAAGTGGCACGTGCTCTGTTAACTGCATCGGTAGCGTTACGCGAGGCGCGGCTCCGAAACGATGGTGTGCGGGCGGAGTTTGACGAGTTGGCGCTCCACGTCCTTGCGCCGCAATGCCCAGACGGTGATGCCGAGCGAGATGACGGCCATCACCAGCAGAATGAGGATGCTCGGCCACGCGCCGATATAGAAGGGTTCCTTGACGTTGGCGTTGTTCTGGCCCGCCTCCAATCGTGCCGCCGCGTTGACCACCGCGCCGACGCCGGATGCCTGCCCGACCGCCTGCACGCCCCAGTTCCCGGCCACGAACCACGAGAGGATCTTCCCCGCGACCGGCAAATCCGCCACCTTAATTAATGTGCCGGAAAAGATGATCTGCGGGATGAGGATGATCGGCACGATGCTCGCGGCACGATCCGGGTTCGCGACGAAGGCGGAGAGCAGCAGGCCGAGCGCGACCCCGGCGAGCGAGACGACGATCAGCGTGAGATACGTCTTGATCCATGACCCGCCGATTGGTTCGAGCCGTGCCGGGTTCGTGACCAGTTCTTGCAAGCGATACGGCGTCAACACGCCGAGGATACCGAGCAGGATGAAGTTCTGAATCAGGCACAAACTCATCAATACGACGAACTTCGAGGCGAGGTAGGGGCCGAGGCGGAGATTGACCATCCGCTCCCGCCGGAAGATGCTTGCCTCCTTGACGATCTCCCGCGCCGAGTTCGAGACGCCGAACCAGAGCGCGACGATGACGATCAGCGTCGTCAGCGTGGATGCCTGATTCGGGCGCC
>JALYUS010000025.1 GCA_030853625.1 Chloroflexota bacterium | reverse complement strand
GCGATGCGGGATCGCCTCGTTGCATGCAGGCGTTCAGCCAAGCGCCTGCCCCAATGCCGCGACCGCGTGATCCGCCTGCTCGGTCGTCAAAATCAAGGGCGGCAGGAAACGGATGATGAGATTGCCGGCCGGCAAGGCAAGCACGCCCGCGTCCTGCATCTTCCGCAGCACGGGTGTGACGCGCGTCTTCAACTCGACGCCGATCATCAGCCCGCGCCCGCGCACATCGCGGATCGCCGGGTGATCGAGCGCGCGGAACCCGGCGAGGAAGTGCTCACCGACCGCTGCGCTCTGTTCCAGCAATCCATCGGTGATGATCGTAGACAATGTGGCGTGCGCCGCCGCGCAGACGAGTGGATTGCCGCCGAAGGTATTGCCATGCGTGCCCGGCGGCACCTGCATCGCGACCGCCTCGGTCATCAGGGTTAACCCCATTGGGAGGCCGTTTGCGACCGCCTTCGAGACGGCAATGATGTCCGGCGTCACACCTTCCGCAGTCGCGCGGAAGATCGCACCGGTGCGGAAAGCCGTCTGCACTTCATCGAAAATCAAGAGCGCGCCGTGTGCATCGCATGCCTCGCGTACCGCCCGCAAGTAACCGTCCGGGGCCGGGTGAATGCCGCCCTCACCCTGAATTGGCTCGATAATCAACGCCGCCGTCTCGTCGGTGATCGCCGCGAGCGAGTCCGGGTCGCCATAGTTGACGTGCGTTACCGTGCCATACATCGGCGCATATGCCTCGCGGTACTTATTATCGCCCGTCACGGCGAGCGATCCCATCGTCCGCCCGTGATAGGCGCGGCGGGTGGCGACGAGATGCTGCCGCCCGCTGACCGCTCGCGCGAACTTCAGCGCCGCCTCGACACTCTCTGTGCCGCTGTTGCAGAAAAAGGCGCGCGTGATACCGGGCGGCGTATGCTGCATCAGCAATGCGAGATACCGCGCCCGCTGATCGTTATAAAACGATTGATGACATGTCGTCAGCGTCGCCGCCTGCCGCGTGATCGCCGCTGTCACCGCCGGGTGCGCATGGCCGAGGATCGCCGTACCGTACGCGCTCATGCAATCGAGATATTCCTTGCCATCCGAATCCCAGAGCGTCGCTCCCTGCCCCCGCACGAGTGCGACGTCGCGCTTCGCGTAGAGTGGCACAAGGTCGCCATTCTCAATCTCCCGGATCGTCGCGATGTCCATCATTGCATCGGTTGACAGTGTGGTTGCCATTGGTGTACCTACCCCCTGCCCCCTCCCTAAAAGGAGGGGGTGACTCAATCTGAATGTTCGTGTGTTCGATCAAACACCCCGCCTTCTGCGAGAGGGCGCACGGCTGTGCGCCCCTACCGCTCCCCCTTCCTTTTAGGGAAGGGGGTTGGGGGGTTAGGCCGTCCTCACCGCTCGTGGCGCGATTACCGTACCCTCGCCACGGAGGGCGCGCTGCACGGGTTCGGCGACGCGCGCATCGGCAAAGACGACCTGCCCGACGCCGCCCTTCAAGGCGCTGAACGCGGAAAGAACTTTCTTTTTCATCCGCCCGTGCGCCATCGAAAGCGCCGCCTCATCCATTGCGCCCGCGAACGGGATATGGCGCACGAGGCTTTCCTCATCGTTCACATCCGCGAGCAGACCGGGCGTGTTCGAGAAGATCAGCAGTGCATCCGCGCCGAGTGCGACGGCCAGTTCCATCGCCAGTTTGTCGCCGTCCACATTGATTGCCTCGCCGTCCGTGCTGATCGCGGGCGGCGTGAGGACGGGGAGATAGCCGTTTTCGACGAGCAGGCGCGGCAGCGTCGGGTCAATCGTCTCAATCGAACCCGCGAAGTCGCCGTGCAACATCTTCGGCTTGCCCTCTTCGAGAATGCGGATTGCGGACTTCCGCCGCCCGACGGCGATGCGCCCGTCCATCGCCGTCAGGCCGACCGCATTGACACCGAGCGCCTGCAATTTCTCGACGAGGCGTTTATTGATCCGGCCCGCATACGCCATCAGGAAGGCATCCATCGTCTCGGCGTCCGTGAAGCGGCTGACCTGCCCCGTCGCACTCGTCACCTGCCGGACGGGGATGCCGAGCCGCTCGCAGAGGTCGTCCAACTCCTTGTTGCCGCCATGGACAAAGACCACCCGCTCCCCGCCGCGCACCACCGCCGCGAGATCGGAGATAAACGCCTCCGTATCAATCCCCCGGCTCCCGCCCAACTTAATCACGAGCATGGCAACCTCCGATGAAACCGGGGAGAACCGCAAAGACGCAGAGAACGCAAAGAGGGAAAGGAAGATAAGAGAGAGACACAAAGTCTGTTTTTCGCGTCTCCGTCATTCATTTTTTCACTCCTCTGCGCTCTCTGCACTCTCTGCGTCCTTTGCGGTTCTCCCCGGTTTCCGTTGTCTCAGACCGGGTGCAGGCCAGCGAATTCGAGCGCTGCGGTTTCGGGGAAGCCGCAGCGGATGTTCATCGAATGGACGGCCTGGCCGGCCGCGCCCTTCATAAGGTTGTCAATCGCCGCGAGTACGACGACGCGGTTGGAGTGCGGATCGCGCTCGAAGCCGACATCGCAGTAGTTCGAGCCGGTGAGAATCTTTGGTTCCGGGTTGCGGTGGATGCCACTCGCCTCCTTAACGATCCGCATGAACGGCTCGCCCTTGTAGGCGCCTCGGAAGATTTTCCAGAGGTCTTTATCTTCCAGTGGCTCCTTCAGGAAGGCGTGGCTCGTCGTCAGGATGCCGCGCACCGCCTCGACGCTCGTAACCGACATCGCAATCGGCTGCGCGCGGCCATCCACCGTCAGTTCCTGAATCACTTCGGCGCTATGCCGGTGGCCCGTCGGCTTGAACGAGCGGATCACGCCCGACCGCTCCGGATGGTGCGACGCGAGGCCACTCTCGCCGCCCGCGCCGGACGAACCGGTCTTCGACTCGATGACGACGGGCATCTGCGGATCGAGGACGCCCGCTTTAGCGAGCGGATAGAGGCCGAGAATCGCCGCCGTCGCGTTGCAGCCGGGCGAGGCGATGTAGCGCGCATCGCGGATCGCCTCGCGATGCAACTCCGGCATCCCGTAGACGAATTCGCCGAGCAGTTCCGGCTTCGCATGCGCGTGGCCGTACCAGACCGGGTAGTCCGCCGGATTGCGCAGGCGGAAGTCGGCGGAGAGATCAATGATGATGTTCGCCTTATCAAGAAACTGATCAATCTTCCCCATCGTCACGCCGTGCGGCGTGCAGAGGAAGAGCACGTCAACCGGTTCCAGCGCCTCCATCGGCGTAAACGTCAGGTCCGTCCGGCCGCGCAGGTTCGGATGCATGCTGCGCACAAACTTGCCCGCCTGCCGCTCACTCGTCACCTGCTTAATCTGCATCTGCGGGTGCCCAAGCAGGAGACGGACCAACTCGCCGCCCGCATATCCCGATCCGCCAACAATACTTGCTGTTATTCGATCCATATGATGTACCTCTCTAAAAGTCGGCAGTCGTCGGTAGTCGGTAGTCGATAGTCGGAACTATCTTCGCGCCATCCACGAGCAGCGTCCCGTCTATTCGGTCGACTGCTGACTGCTGACTACCAACTGCCCCACGTCCACGCGCCGTCCCGTCTGTAACGCCTCGCGTACGATGCTCGCCCGCCCTGCCAACCGCGCGAACTCATCGGGCGTATAACAGAGAATGTCCGCCGCATACGCGAGCGACCAGCAGGCATATGCTGCGACGAGCCGTTCCACCCAGCCATACGCCGCAAACTCCGGCGCGACGACGATCAAGTCGAAGTCACTCTGCGGATGGGTCGCCGTCCCACGTGCGCGGGAGCCGTACCAGACGAGCGTTGCCACGGTGAATCCACTCGCGCGCAGCGTTGCGATGAATGCCTGCACGACAGCCGCGTCGGCGGGGTGCGGCCCGGCGCTCACGCGCTCGCCTGTTCGCGCCCCGCGATCGGCAGTTGCTCGCGCGCCCACATCAGCGTTTCACGCGCGGTGGTCATTGCGGCGGTCGCTTCCTCCTTCGCGCGAATCTGCGCGTCACCGTGCGCCGTGCCGGGGTAGCGCCCGGCGAGATAATACGCGTACAACTCGACCAGGCGCACGAGCATGCCCGCAGGGATACCGACCTCCGTGCCGATGCGCCGCAGATCGTGGGTGCGTGCGGGCAGTTCACCCGTCCGCTCGACCAACAAACCCTTCAGCGATTTCTCCACCGATTGCTGCGCGTGCAGCGCCATCGCGTGGTATTGCCCGGCATCGAAGAGCACCTGCGCCGCATCGAGGTCCTCCGTGGCGGATGCTAACCATTCCGTTGTTTCTTCGCGCATCGCTCGCCGCCTTTACTCTGTCCCGCGCTCGGCGGCAACACCCGCACGCGTGCCGCTCGTTTGTCGCGCTTTCGCGACCACATAGTCGAGGATTTCGCCCGCAATATCAACCTCGGTCGTCTCCATCAGGCCGTGGAACTCCGCGCCGACGTTGATTTCGATCACCTTCAGCCCCGCGTCTGTTTCGACGAGGTCCACGCCCATGATTTCGCCGCCGACCGCGCGCGCCGCGTGCAGCGAGATCGCCTCAATATCCGGCGTGATCGGCGCATGCGATGAGGTCGCGCCGCGTGCCGTATTCGTTACCCAATGCTTCGCGTTACGATACGAGGCGGCAATCGCGCGATCGCCAACGACGAAGACGCGAATATCGCGCCCCGGCTTCTCGATGTACTCCTGAATATAGAAGATCGAATGGTGGAATGAGCCGAGCACCGCCTTGTGTTCCAACACTGCCTCCGCCGCCGCGCGCGTATTCACCTTCGCGAGCAGCCGCCCCCACGAGCCGGTGTTCGGCTTCAGCACCGCCGGGTAGCCCATCTCCTCGATCGCGTCGAGGGCGGACTGCGGCGTGTAGGCGACCATCGTCCGCAGCGTCGGCACACCTGCCTCGACGAAGGCGAGCGTCGTCTGGAACTTGTTGTCGCAGATCTGGCTCGCCCCGAACGAATTGACCGTCGGGATGCCCCAGGAAGAGAGCAGCCGCAGCGTGTATTCGGCGCGCGAGTGAACGAGCGAGCGGTCGAGCACGACATCCACATCGGGAAAAGTGCGCTGGCCGAGGTCGAAATGCACCTCGCGGTCGTAGACGGACACGACCGCGATGCCCCGATCCGCCGCGCGGGCGAGGATATTCTTCTCCTCGACGCGCACTTGTGAGAGTAGTAGCCCCAGCCTCATCGCTTCATCCATTTCTCCCGCGCATCTGTGTTGCGAACGCGCCGAGCGCGGCGTCGAGGGCGGCAATTGCCAATCCGTATTCCGCGAGGCTGATATGTTCCTCCGGTGTGTGATCGAGGGCGGAATCGCCCGGCCCATAGGCCGCCATCTGGCACTGCCACGCCGGACCGACGACATTCATGTCCGCCGTGCCGGTCTTGGATTTGAAGCGTGGCTTGCCGCCGACCGCGCGCACGCCCGCCAAAAGTGAGCGAACGAGCGGCGTGTTCTTTTCGCAACGATAGGCCGGTACCGGCGACTCCAACAGCGTGAGATGCCCGTCACCGGCGACACTCCGCAGTTCGTGATACAACGCGTCCGGCGCGACCGAGACCGGCAATCGCACATTGATCTCCATCCGTGCCCGTTGCTGAAACCCATCATTATCGGACGCAAAGGCGCGGAGCGTCGGTTCGACGCGCTCGATCACCGAGGTCGTATCGCCGTTAAGGGCTTCACAGACAGCGACCATCGCGTTCCACGCATCAACCGCGATCTGTGGCGCGGGCAATTGCTGCCCGGCGCCGTGCGCGTTCGGCTGCGCTAATTCGTAGTGCAGTTGCATGCTCCCCTTGTAGCCGAGGACGATGCTCTCCCAGTTGCCCGGTTCGCCGATGATGCAGGCGTCGGGTGCGGGCATCGTTTCGGCGAGGAAATTCGCGCCGGGCGAATGCGCCTCCTCCCCAATACCGCCGATCACCGTCACGCGCAGGCCATCGA
>JALYUS010000015.1 GCA_030853625.1 Chloroflexota bacterium | reverse complement strand
ACTGCACGGAGCAACTTGGCTTCGTGCCGATGCCCGAGCAGAACGGGCCGACCTTCCGCATGTTCGCGCCCGCCGAGGGTGGTATTCCTTTCAGCATCGCCACCGCGCCGGAACCGTCCATGGTCGGTGAGATCGAACTCTACTTCTACACGCAGGAGCTCGAAAACCTGCGCGCCGCTATGCTCGGCAAGGGCGT
Organism: Chloroflexota bacterium; assembly: GCA_030853625.1. Taxonomy (GTDB): domain Bacteria; phylum Chloroflexota; class Chloroflexia; order Thermomicrobiales; family JALYUS01; genus JALYUS01. The sequence continues at coordinate 3,195 of JALYUS010000015.1, read as the reverse complement.
GGAGGCGGGCGTGATCGAATCCCAACCGTTCGGTGAGATCTTCACGGTGCCCGCGCCGGATGGCGTGCCGCTGACGATGATGCGACCGGCGGCGTAGAACGACAGCATCGGAATGTACAGCATACGGGTAGGCATCACCCGTATGCTGATCGAATCACGGAAAGAAATGAGGGGTACATGCCATATGTTGCGAGGACTTACCACCGTCTCGTTTTACGCGGCTGATCTGGAGGCGGCGAAGCGCTGGTACACCGCGCTGTTGGGTATCGAGCCGTACTTCGTCCGACCGGCGCCGCCTGCCCCACCGGGGTATATCGAGTTCCGCATCGGCGACTACCAGCACGAGATGGGCCTCATTGACAGCAGATACGCGCCCGATAGTGCGGCGACCGGCCCGGCCGGCGCCATCATCTACTGGCACGTTGACGACCTGCCCGCAGCCCTCGACCGGTTGCTGTCAATGGGGGCGAAGGAGCACGAGGCGCTCACAGAGCGCGGCGAGGGGTTCATTACTGCTTCGGTGATTGATCCGTTCGGGAATATCCTGGGCGTGATGTACAACCCTCATTATCTCGATGTGTTGGCGGGCGTTTCCTAACGCATCGGGCAGATGAGACGCTGACCAATGCATGTCTGACGGGGCGGACTGAGATGTGATTGCCCAGCCCAGCCCCCTCTCCTTTGCGATACCGCAAAGGAGAGGGGCGATCTTTCTGGAGGTTTGAAGCGAATGCATGAGATTGACACTGCATTGAGGCCGACAGCGCCGTTTGATTTCGGGCAGACGCTGGCATTCCTCGATGGATTTCCGCTCATGCGCGGGGATACGGGATTGCGGAATGCCGGCGAAGACGCACTGCTGCGTGCGGCGGTGAAGGTCAATGGCTCGGCCGCGTCAACGCCTGAAGAGTTTCAAGCAGTCGCGCGACGCTACAGGCAGTATCAGGGGTACTGGGCGCAGTATCTCCGGGCGTTCGCTTGAAAGTGTCGCGCGCCGCGCCTATCATTCGGGAGTGATGTCGCGCGATGCACCGGAAGGATTGAAATGCCAATGCACGGAACTCGTCAGGCACAATTGCTCCAACTCCTCGGCTGGCTGCTCGTCGTCGTCGGCATGATGCTGCCAACGGTCTTTATCGTGGCAGCGCCACGCTTCCTCATTCTCATGCTGCCATTGGCGTGCATCCTCCTCGTCCTCGGATTGGCGCTCGTTTCCGGTCGCTGGCCGTCAGGGCGGGACGTTGCCTGAGTTGCGTCCGTTGCACCGTCTGGTACGATGACCGCCGCGTTTGCGACACGGATCACGAATGGAGGCGGCAATGGCGGATGGCGCGACGGGGCGACAGATGAAACTCGGTGTGATGCCCTCACTCGGTGAAGGCTCGTTGGATGGCGGGACGCCACGGTACACGGACATTCAGGCGATGGCGCAAGCGGCGGAGCAGATCGGCCTCGATTCGTTCTGGCTCGCCGACCACCTGATCTATCGCTACCCGGAGAAGGATGAGAACGGCTGCTGGGAAGTCTTCGCCTTCATGAGTGCCATCGCGGCGGTCACGTCGCGGATCACGATCGGCCCGCTCGTTGCCTGCACCTCGTTCCGTAATCCTGCCCTCTTGGCGAAGATGGCGGACGCGCTGGACGAAATCAGCAACGGGCGATTCATCCTCGGCCTCGGCTGCGGCTGGCATGAGCCGGAATACGACGCCTTCGGCTACCCCTTCGATCACCGCGTTGGGCGGTTCGCGGAGGCAATGGCGATTATCGCACCGCTCCTGCGCGAGGGGCGCGTGGATTTTCACGGAAAGTATTACGATGCGACGAACACCGTCCTCCGGCCGCGCGGCCCATCGCCGGCCGGCCCGAAACTCTGGATTGGCTCCACAGCGCCCCGGATGCTCGAACTGACCGCAAAGTATGCCGACGCATGGAACACCGTCTGGCACACTCATCCTGCCGTTGTCCTGGAACGGTACGCGCCGCTTAAGGAAGCTTGCGCCGCTGTCGGCCGCGATCTCTCGACGCTCGAACTGACGGCGGGCACCTTCGTCAGCCTGCCCGAACCGGGCAAAGAGAGTGAAGATGACGGCAAGTCCATCACCGGCACGCCGGAACAGGTCGCTGAGAAGTTACAGGCGTTCGCCGACATCGGCGTCAAGCATCTGATCGTCATTCTCCGCCCCTCCACTACCCCCGCCGCTATTGAGCGGTTCGCGCGCGTCGTGGAGATCATGGATCGCTGAACCACCGATCTGCGCGGGGAAGCGCCTATCGTTATCTGGACACGGTAGCGCCCCGCGCATCCGTCGTGCGTTGGCGGAAGGTTGCGGCACGCTCGACAAGGGCGACCAATGCATCGTCGCTCTTTGCGGGCCTGCGAAGATCGGCAAGCAGGACGGCGCAATCGGTGGCGAGGTCGGGGCGGCGGGTGTGGAGTGCGACCGAGAACGCGTCATCGTCGGCGGTCGGATCGAGGCCGAAGGCGGCGGCGAGATCGCGCTTCAGCCGCTCCGCGCTCTGTGCCTGCGCGAAGCCACGTTCCTTGTTTTCCCGCCACCGGTTGCCGAGGGCACGGGCATATTCGGCTGGCGCCTGCGGCGGTATGGGGAGCGCGGGGAGTGGCCGCCCGAACCGCCGCCCATTGAGGAGCATGGCGACGAGCGTCAGCCCGGCGAGGTAGAAAAGTGCCCAGCCCCACGGCGAGCGCAGGGCGAGATCCGCGATATTCGTGCCCAAACCGTACCCGTGATGGTATTCATCGAAGCCAATGCGCGCTCCAGCGGGCACGTCGGCCAGCAGATTCTGGACGAGCGCGAGGTTATCCGCCTCCGGTAGCCCGGCATTCGAGAGCGGGTACGGCCCGGCGACGATCTGCACTCGCCCCTTGCCGCGCACCAGTGTCGCGACGACGGCGCCATTCTCCGAGGTCGCGCGGGAGAGGAAGTGGGGATCGGCCTGGATGTTCGGTCGCACCGTCGCATCGGATTGCAGCGCAATGGTCGCGACGGGCGGACGGGCGAGAGTCGGGCCGTCCGGGGCAGCGGTCGCGCCCGTGCCCGGCACCGTCTGCACGACGACGAGATCGAGCGCGCGTTGCAGGTTCGCCGTGCCGTCGTTGCCATCCGTGACAAGAATGAGTGTGCCGCCGCGATCCACATAGCCTGCGATGTCCGCCGCGTCGTCATTGGAGACATC
>JALYUS010000845.1 GCA_030853625.1 Chloroflexota bacterium | reverse complement strand
GGATCGAACCGCGCCGCGATTACCCCGGCAAGCGCGGGGCCGAGGACGCTGGCAACCGCCGCGCTCGCCTGGAGCCGCCCATTCGCTTCCGTTACCCGGTCGCGGTCCACGAGATGGGGGATGGCGGCGATGTAGGTGACGGAGAAGCACATGCCGAAGAACGCGCCCAGTCCCGCCGTGACGAAGATCAGCCACCGCTGCGGCCCCGCGATCCACCAGCCGACGGGAATCGCCGCGTAGACGACCATCCGGGCCAGATCGCAGGAGATCATCAACCGCCGCCGGTCCAGATGGTCGGCAATCGGCCCGGCGACGATACCGGCGATCAGCATCGCGACGCCGACTGTCGCCGTCACGAACCCCATCTGCGCGATGGAGCCGGTGACTTGCAGGATGAGGAGCGGCATCGCGATCAGCGCGACCGCATCCCCGACATTGGAGAGACTCTGCCCGAGCCAGAAGATAGTGAAGTTTCGATTCCGATTCGTGTGGAGGCGCGTAGCGGGCGGGCGGCCCGTCGCCGGGAGATGGTCGTCCATTGTGCTCACTTCCTGACATGCATGGGAAACGAATGCCGTATTGCCCGCATCCGTTCACTACGGTCGGAAGGTCTGCACCGTGACGCATCCTTTCATGGGCCAGTCGTATGGACTACACTAGAAATCCGGTGGGGCAGGCTTCCAGCCTGTTGGGAATGTAGGCTGGAATCCGCCCAGAGGGCGCCCGCACCACCAGGAAAATACCCTACCGCGCAACTCCTACTACTGTACGCGACGATGGTGGCACGACGCAATGACTGATCTGGAAACATTCAATGCGCTCCTCAGTACGGACGGTCAGCGCCTGCTCGCAGCGATTGCCGCACATGGCCTGACCGAGGCGAATACGCTCGCGCTCGCCACGGCATTACGCCGCGGCTATCCCCCGCCACTCGTTGCCGCCGCGATGACACAGATGCGCCTTCGGGAACGCGCGCGCGCCAAATTCGGTGACGATGCGGCGCGGATGTACTTCACCCAGGCCGGTTTGGAGCAAGCGACCAGCGCACCCGTCGCCGCCCACCGTGCCGCCCGCTATCGCGCCGCGCGTTGCATCGCCGATCTCTGCTGCGGCATCGGCGGCGACCTGCGTCTCCTCGCGGACGGTCATGATGTGCTCGCCGTGGACCGTGATCCCCTTACGGCGGCTATGGCGACAGCGAACATGCGCGCGCTTGGTCTCGCCGATCATGTCACCGTCCGGTGCGACGATGTAACAGCGATTGATCTCACGGGATATGACGCGGCATTCCTCGACCCGGCACGGCGCACGGCGGAGCGGCGCGTTTTCAATGTCGCGGATTACCAGCCGCCGTGGTCGTTCATCGCCGCGCTCGTCGGGCGGATCGCGCATGTCGGCGTCAAGGTCGCACCCGGTATCCCGCACGCGCTCGTACCACCCGACGCCGAAGCCGAATGGGTCTCGCTCGATGGCGATGTGAAGGAGGCCGCGCTCTGGTTCGGCGCGCTCCGTACCGAGGGAATCACCCACCGCGCGACACTCCTTCCTTCCGGCGCAACCCTGACCGCCACGACTCACGAGCCGCCACCCATCACGCCACCACGCCGTTACCTCTATGAGCCGGACGGTGCGGTAATCCGGGCGCATCTCGTCGCGGAGGTCGTCGCACTCGTCAATGGCGCGCTCCTTGATCCAACGATTGCCTACATCACAAGCGACACGCTGATCGCCACGCCGTTCGCCCGCGCCTACCGCATCGAAGACGCGATGCCCTTCAGTCTCAAACGCCTCCGCGTCTACCTGCGCACACGCGGCATCGGCCACGTCGTCATCAAGAAGCGCGGCTCACCCCTCACACCTGAAGCGCTCATCGGCGATCTCCGCCTCGTCGGCGACAAGCACCGCATCCTCTTCCTCACCAGAGTCGCCGGCAAACACACCGTCCTCATCGGCTCGGGGGTCGAAATCAATTGAACCGCAGAGACGCAGAGGACGCAGAGAGGGAAAAGAGAAAAGAGGAAAAGAAGCCAACCCGTTCCACCCTCTACACTTTATTTCTCTCTGTATTTCTCTGCGCTCTCTGCGTCTCTGCGGTTCATTCGGTTTCGACCCGGCTTAACTGATGCGCGGGTCGAGGGCGTCCCGGAGGCCGTCGGCGATCAGGAAGACGCTGAGGACGGTGAGGAAGATCATGATGCCGGGGCTGACGACGAGCCAGGGCGCTTTGAGCGCGTACTGGAACGACTTACTGAGCATGTTGCCCCAACTGGCGGTCGGCGGCTGCACGCCGAAGCCGAGCGCGCTCAGGCCCGATTCTGCGAGGATCGCGCCCGCGATGTCGAACCCGGCGACGACGAGCACAGTCGAGATGACATTCGGGAAGATATGCCGGAACATCAGCCGCCCATTCGACGAGCCGAGCACGCGGGCGGCGTCAATATAGTCGTGCTGGCTGACGGAGAGGACGACCGCGCGCACTTGCCGGGCCGTTCCCTGCCAACTGAAGAGGCCGAGGATGAGCGCGAGGCCAACGACGCCGGGTGAGAAGATCACCGAGAGCAGGATGAGCAAAAAGAGGAGCGGGATATTGACCGTCGTCTGGATCAGCCCGTTGATCGCATCGTCCACCCAGCGGCGATAGAAGCCACCGAGAACGCCGAGACTGACGCCGATGACGAGCGACGTGAGCGTCGCGAGAACGCCGATCAAGAGCGAAATCCGCCCCGCGTAGAGCAGGCGGATGAGGATGTCCCGCCCCAGTTCGTCGGTGCCGAGCCAGTGCGCGTGCGAGGGTTTCTCTAATCGGGACAATAAATCCTGCATCGCCGGGTCTTTATTGAGCAGATGACCGACGACCGGCGCGGCGAGGCTGAGAAGCGTAACGAGCAGGAGCAGAGCGCAGGCGAAGATCGTCACGTGGTCGCGGCGCAGATGCCGGTAGGCGCGTTGCCAGTAACTGAGGCTCGGCGTGCCCGCCGCCTGCGCCCGGTCAATCGCCGAAAATGCCCCCTCGCCCGCCAGTTCGCTCATCGCTCACTCATAGCGCACGCGTGGATCGGCGAACCCGTAGGCGATGTCCGCAAGCAGATTGCCGAGGATGACGAGCGAGGCGAAGATGACCGTCAGCGCCATCACAGTCGGGTAATCGCGGCGGAAGGCCGCCTGCACGGCGAGCCGCCCCATCCCCGGCCATGAAAAGACCGTCTCGAAGAGTACCGCGCCGGAGAAAAACCCCGCCAGCGACCCGCCCATGATCGTGATGATCGGCAGCAAGGCATTGCGCACCGTGTGGCGGAGGGTGACGGTGCGCTCCTTCAACCCCTTCGCACGCGCCGTACGCACGTAATCCTGCTGCAAGACTTCGAGCATCCCGGAGCGTGTGAAGCGGGCAAAGAGGATCCAGAAACCCATCGCGGCGATGATCGCGGGGAGCAGGAGATGATGTAATCGCCCGATAATGTCACCGGACTGCCCCGGCTCCGCGATGCCGCCGAGCGGGAAGATGCCGTACGGCGCGGCGAAGACGAGAATCATCAGCCCCAGCCACCAATGCGGGATCGCCTGCCCGACGACCGTGAAGATGCGAATCGCCGTGTCTATCGGGCCGCCACGATGCAACGCCGCCTGAATGCCGAGCGGAATACCAATCAGCCCGATCAAAAAGGCGGCGAGCGAGAGTTCGAGCGTCGCGGGTACCCGCTCCAGCACCTTGTCGAGCACCGGCCGGTTGTCCTCGAACGACCGCCCGAAGTTCAGGCGCGCGATATTGCCAACCCACCGGACATACTGCACCGGGATCGGCTGATCGAGGCCGAAGTTATGCGCGAGTTGCGCTTTGTACTCCGGCGTGATGTCCGGGCTTTCCAACAGCGTCGCCGGGCCACCGGGCGCGAGATGGATAATCACAAACGTGATCAGCGTAACGCCGAGCAGCAGCAAAACCGACTGAATGAGCCGCCGCACGAGAAAGCGTGCCATAGCCCCTCCGGGGCAGTAGACAGTACTATGTAGATAGTGCTCCCGTTCTGTCTACTGTCTCTACTACGCTTGAATCCACCACTCCCAGACATCGTTGAGGCCGAGCGCCTTGCTCGCCCTGACGCCCTTCACCCGTTTGTTAATCACTTGATGACCGAGTTCGTAGTAGAGCCAGATCCATGGCGATTCGTCGGTGAGCGTCCGGCTGATCTCCTGATAGATGACCGCGCGCTTCCCCCGGTCGAGTTCCTTCAGCCCCTGCTCGTACAAATCCTGCACATGAGGATTCTGGTAATCCGAGCGATTGAAGGCGGGGCCGGCATCCTTTTTGAACCAGATGGTGTCGGGGTCAACGCCCGCGATGTAGGCATTGACGTACGCCGCCCAGTCGTACGGCCCCTCTTTCGTTTGCTTGAGGAGCGCGCCGAACTCCAGCCCGCGTATCTCGACATCCGCGCCAATCGCCTTCCACTGCTGCTGCGCGATCGTCGCCAGTTGCTCGCGCACCGGCGTCGTGTTCGGCCCGAAGAGGACGAGCATCTTCAGCGGCTGGCCGTTCTTCTCGCGCACGCCATTCGCGCCCGGCGCCCAGCCCGCCGCATCGAGCAACTGCTTCGCCTTCGCGAGGTCGTATGTGTATGGGTTCGCGGTCGGGTCGGCTGCCCAACTCGTCGGCAGATACATCTGCGTCGCCCGCTTGCCGATTCCGTAGGTCAGTTTGTCAACGATGGCGGCCTTGTCAATCGCGTAGTTGAGCGCCTGCCGGACGTTCTTGTCCTTCA
>JALYUS010000844.1 GCA_030853625.1 Chloroflexota bacterium | reverse complement strand
GCAGGTATCCTCGGACCCCGGTCAACCCCGACAGGATTGGGAGCACAACAGTGGCGCACGGCGCCTGAATGAACTTACCGAGAGTGTCCGCGAATTCGGCATCCTGCAACCGCTGGTGGTGCGCGAGGACGGCACCATCGGCGACGGTCGCCAACGCTACCTGATCATCGCCGGGGGTCGTCGGTATGCTGCCGCACTGCGGGCGGGCTTGGCGACCGTCCCCGTCGTCGCGCGCGGTGAGGAATCCTCGCGCGTCCGTATCCTCCAGCTGGTTGAGAACCTCCAGCGCCAGGATCTCAGTCCCATCGACGAGGCCCGCGCGTATCAGGAGTTGATCGACCTCGAGAAGCTGTCCCCGCCGATGATCGCGGCGCGGCTGCATCTCTCGGCGCAGCATGTACGAGACCGGCTCCGGGTTCTCAGCGATCAGGTGCTCTCTGATGCGGTCGAACGGCAGCAGCTCTCCGCCACCGCCGCGCGGGACATCATGCAGTTGCCGGACGATGAGTACATGGCTTTCCGGGCACGCGTGCTGAACGGTGAAGCTATCCAATCGAGCGATGTGGCCACAGCACGCGGACGCCTCTCCGCCGCCGGCATCGTGAATCCGCGTCGCAAAGCGCCACAACCCAAAAAACAAACGACGTTTGTTCCTGAGGATGCTGATAGATCGTCAATCCGTGCCTCAGAAGCCGCACCCGCACCGGTACAATTCGGTGCCGCGGAGACGGATACTGGTCCCAAAACGGCCATAAATACGTATCTACGCAACGTCGAGGAAGGAGAGCCGTGCAAAGCCTCGGACGAATCGGCGTCTTCGGCCGACAGTATCGCCCTGCTCATCGAGAGTGCCTTGCGCGGTGCGCGGCGCGCTGAGATCATCGCGAAGATCATCAGCCAAGAAGATAGTGATGTAATGGAGGAATGGTGGCTCCTTGTCTACCGGCACCTCCGGGGGCACTTGTTGACGACATAGCAAAGTCTCGCCCACTCCCCATGCACATCGCGTGCTGCGGAGCGTACCGAAAAAACTACGAACCGCCTTTCCGTGCATAGTCGAGCAAGATCCGGTCGATGAGGTCCTCGACCGGTGCCAGGTCGTCGGTGAACACCTTTGGCCCGGGTGCAACCTCCCGAATGTCTCCCTTCGCGATCGCGTCTGTATTCTGCACCTACATCGGGGTCAATCGGGCGTTCATCCCGAACTATGGTGAGCGGTATCGCTATGAGGGAGACGACCTCGACGGCGTTCGTGGAGTCAACGGTGAATCAGGTGATGAGCAAATGGATGACGAAGAAGTAACAAATGCGGCGGACGCGACGGGAGGCACACTGGCTCCTACAGGTGCGGACACGGATGCTGAACGGAGACCTGCGGAGGACGTTTTGTCGGTGGTATCCAGCGATGGCATCAGAGGATCGCGCTGTTCCGCAGGTCGCATAGCCCCCGTTTTGTCTTGATCTCCTCCATCGCGCCCCGTAGTCTGTACCCCCACCAGGTATTCACAAGGATCGCATACCCTGTTTTGGTATCCGTCAAGCCTTTGGCGGATCGAGCGGCAGTGCCGTGAGAAAGCCCTCGATCGCCGCGAGGCACGTATGGTGCTGCGTCAAGAAGAGATGATGCTGCCCCGGCAGGATGTGGAGCGTGATCGTGGGCATCTGCCCCGCGAGTGTTTGGACTGCGGCCAGTGGCGCTGCCGGGTCGGCATCCCCATGCACTGCGAGGATCGGGATTCTCGGCAGCGCCCGCAACGCCGGTGCGAGGTCGTGGGAGAGGACGCAGTGCGCGAGCGTCCCCGAGTACGATGCCCAGGTGTGCCGGATGGCGTCCTCGGCGATCTCCGGTGGCAATCCCGTTGTCAGTCGCCCGGCGAGCAGCGCAACGAGTGGCCGGAAGGTCGCCATCACCATATGGATCGTGTGGGCGATGCGACCGTTAAGGACGGTCATCCGGGCCATCCAGGCACCGTGCGCGATGATGTATCGTTGCGCCTCGTCCCGGCTGCGATAGAGGGGGAGGGCGAGGAGGACGAGGCCGCGCACCTGATCGGGGAACCGAGCGGCATACTCGACAGCGAGGATCGCGCCGAGCGAATGGCCGACCAGGACAATCGGCTGGTCCGTGAGGCGGAGCCGATCGAGCGTCCGCTGCAGGGCGGCGAGATGGTCTTCGACGGTATAGGCGATCTCGGGTTTGGGCGAGCGTCCAAACCCGAGGAGGTCCGGCATGACGCAGTGATATGCGAGGGGAAGTGTACCCAGGCGTCCCGCAAAATAGCGCGAGGAGGCGCCGAGGGCGTGGAGGAAGAGGATCGGTGATCCCGTTCCCTCCTCGCGCGTCACGAGTATGAGGTTCGGACTGTCCAGCGAGCCAGCAAGAAGGCGGTTGCACGGCCGCTCGAATCCAGATTTGCCTGGGGATGACGGGATCATCCGCTGGGCGAAATTCATGGCAGTGTCCTCATGGATCGGTCTCCTTTATGGGGTGCTCACGATTGAGGAAGCACCGTGTTCTGCGCGTGATCGCCGATGACGGCGAACGTTTCCATCGTGGCGTCGAACTCGCCGCGGCAGCCGTGCGAGCAGAAATAGTAGACCTGGCCGTTGTACTCCTCGGTCACCGCCTTGTCCCGTTCCACCGCCATCCCGCAGACCGGATCCACCGTCATCGCCGCTATCTCTTTGAACCGCCCATCCTCCAGCCAGAGGATGCGATCCGCGATGCCCCTGATCCGCTCATCGTGCGAGACGATCACGACACTGCGCCCCTGCTCCTTGGCGATACGCCGCAGGAGCCGCATCACCTCGTGGCCGATCTTCGAATCGAGGTTGGCGGTCGGCTCGTCGGCGAGGATGAGCGCCGGGTCATTGACGAGCGCGCGGGCGATCGCCACGCGCTGCTTTTCGCCGCCTGAGAGCTTCTCCGGCAGGAAATGCAGACGCTTCCCTAGGCCGAGTTCGTCGAGCAACGCTGTTGCCTTGGCGCGTGCGACGTGCGCGGACACCCCCCCAAGCTCCGCGACGATCGCGACGTTGTCCAGCGCGCTGAGTGCGGCGAGCAGATTGAAATCCTGGAAGATGAAACCGAACTTGTGTAGGCGGATGTCCGGCAGTCGATTCTCCGCGAGCGCGGTCAGGACCTGCCCGTCGAGCGCAATTGTTCCTTCCGTGGGCTTGAGGAGCGCGCCGAGCATCGAGAGGAGGGTGGATTTGCCCGATCCCGACGGCCCCATAATCAGTACGACCTCGCCCGGGGCGACAGCAAGCGAAACGTCGTCCACCGCTGTCACCATGATCGAACCGGAGCCGAAGCGTTTCGTCACATGCGTGACCGTCAGGGTATCGCTGCTCATTTCTTAGTTCCTCCTTTGAAGACCATCGCGGGATCAAGGCGGGCGAGTTGCGCGATCGGCAACACGGATGCCAACCCGGCAATGACGAGGGCGATGCCAGCCACATTGACGAGCGACCCCGCGCGCAGCACCGGTGTGACTGAACTGACGATGTGCGGCACGATCATCGAGAGGAGGAGTGTGCCGACAAACGCCGCGATAAGCCCAAGCAGCACGTAAGCGAGCGCGTGCAGGAGCACACTGCGATAGAGATAGCTATTGCGCGCCCCGACCGCTTTGAGCACCCCGTACTCGGCCCGCCGGGTGAAGGTGGCGAGATAGATCGTCACGGCGACGACCGCGAGGCCGATCAGAAAACCAACCGCGTTCATGATCGTCAGGACATCGGTGGACATGTCGCTGACGATCTGGCGTTCCTGTCCCGCGAACGCCTGGCGGGAAAGCGCGGTCACGCCGGGGATGGTCTGTTCGATGCGCGCCGCGACCGCAGTAGGTGTTTCCCCCGGCGACGTTGTCACGAGGACGAAGCTGAGGCTCTGGGCATCGCCGCGTGCCTGGGCAAAGTCATGGAACGTGATGAAGGCGACGGAGTTGATGCTGCTGGCGGTGCCCTCAGACAGGCCGACGATGGTCAGATCTCGTCCGAACAGTGTCAAGTGATCGCCCAGTGTCGCCCCCGCCGTATCGGCGATGGCGCGATCAACGATGATGCCTCCGTCCGTTGGGAACGCCTGCCCACGCGCGATGCGCCGAGGGCCGCCCGCACGGGCATCGGGTGGCAGGCCGATCGCGTAGGCGGGAAAGCGTTTGTGGTTGATGAGCAGGTAATCCGTGCGATAGAGGATCGGGGTCGCGGACGCCACGCCGGGGACAGCCTGCACCGCAGGCAGCACGGATGACGGGATGGACGAGGTTGCCATGTGCAGGTTGCGGACCCCGGCTTGAGAGACAAAGACATCGGCCCCGGATTGCTCGATATAGACGGCGATTCGATCCTCAATCCCGGTGACGATCGCATCGAGCGAGAGCATCAGGATGAGGGCGAGCGCCACACCGCTGACGGCAATCACGAGCCGGACTTTCTCATGGACGAGGTTGCGGTACGTCATCCTGAGCATCGCTATCTCACCTCCGAAAGACGTCGGCCGGTGCGAGCGACGCGAGCACGCGGACCGGGAAGAGCGCGGCGACCAGCGCCATCAGGGCGGCGGCGAGGATCGTCGTGGCAATCGAGCCAATCCCGATCGTCACGAGGAACTGGGGGCGCAGCGTCATAATCAAGCGCGCGCCGCCGGACGCGAGCGCGAGGCCAACTACGACGCCCGCGCCGGTCGTCAGCACCGCCTGCAGGGCAACCGTCCGATAGAGCGTGCCATTGCGGGCACCGACCGCTTTCAGCACGCCGTACTCGCGGTGCCGCTCGGCGGTGGCGGTATAGATGACGAGGCCGACAACAAGGGTGCCGACGAGGAACGCGACGACCGCCATGATTTGGAGGGGATAGTCGAGGAAACTGCCGAAGAGCTTTTGGTCGTTGGTGACGACGGACTGCTTCAGGAAGCTGTCGGTGCCGGGCACGGACCGGAGGCGATCGCGCAGCACGGTGGGTGTCGTCTCACGATCGGGGGTCACGAGCAGGAAGCTCGTCGCCCCCGGCATGCGGAGGAGGGATTCCGCAGCAGATTTGCGCATGAAGAGAAAACTGGACATCCATGAGGTCGTCCCATCAGACAGGCCTACGACCGTGAATGGCTGACCGAGCAGGGGGAGCGTATCGCCCACATGAATCCCGTGCTGCTCGGCGAGAACCCGGTCAAAGACGATCTCGTGATCGGTCTGCGGTGCGCGCCCCTGGGCGAGCTTCCACGGCCCACCACCGATTGCGGGGTCATACCCGACGAGGTAGACGAACACCTTCTTCTCATGCAGGTCGAGGATATTGACGAAGAGGAGGATCGGCGTGACCTGTGCCACGCCGGGGACGGCCCGTGCGGCATCGGCGCTGCCCGGCGGCAGGACGGAGGTCGCGCTGAGGATGTTGTCGTCGTCCTGTTGCAGCACGACGACCGAGCCGGGGGTGTGATTGACATAACCGGAAATCTGGGCATATACACCGCTACGCAGACCAAAGAGGAGCAGAATGAGCATCATGGCGAGGGCCACACCGATCACGCTGAGGGCGAGGCGGACCTTGTCGTGGAGGAGGTTGCTACGCGCGAGGAACATCGTCACTTCCCTTGCCGCATCCCACCACCGGGCGGGGCGGGCGATGATCGCTACGCGGTGACATCCGTTCGATTCTGTGGGATCGCGCGTGCTGGCGGAGCGGCCAACGCTGTCTCGTATGGCGACGCACCCTCGGCGTCAATCGGCGCGATGTGGCGAGCAACGGCTTCATTCTGTGTCGTGCGTTGCGCCAGTTGCTCCTCAGGCATTCCTTCCAGCATTGATGACTGGCGCGTTTCCGTGGGGGGCGTGGGGGTCCGATTTGCGCCTATGCTTCCCATGCCCCGCATCATCAAGAACATCATGAGGGGACAGACGATGATGAAGACGAGTGGAAAGAGACCCCACGCAAGCTTTGACGCGACTGCCACAACCGCTAGCGCGATGATCCCCATCCCGACGATGTGTTTCCAGGTCAGCGTGTGGCGCATGTTCATGATAAACCTCCGTATACTGGCTTTCATACCGCGCGGCGATCAGCGCCGCGATCAGTGCTACGTGAGCAGGTTCCGACGACGCTGGTACTCGTTCCCGGCAATTTCGCCGCCATGCAGAAGATGACCCATCCCGCATTCATTCCACCGTAGTCCATCATCGTCCCACTCATTTCTGGTTACGCCCCGGCCTCCTTCATCTGGATAAAGTCGCCGTGCCAGTTGTGGTACCAGACCTGGCCGGTATAACCGTTCACCGAGAGCATCCCCGTCACCTTGCCGTCCTTCATGATGTGCAG
>JALYUS010000843.1 GCA_030853625.1 Chloroflexota bacterium | reverse complement strand
CGTACGGGGAGACCGCGCCGCGCGATCTGCTGGGCGAGGTCTTCGCGCACACCGTAGAGGAACTGCACTTCGTACGGCCTGTCGAACTGCGCGGCGATCTGTGCCGCCCCGCCAAGCAACACATCGTCGTGCGTCGCGACGGCCGGGGCACGGCTCCTGGCGAGCAACGGGCCGAGCAGCGCGAGGTACGCGCGGCGGATCGGCTCGCGCCCCTGATAGGCGACCGCTTCCGGCTCCTTGTACGCCCCCTTCACCAGCCGCACGCGGACATCGCGGTCAATCGCCCATTGCAGCAGATCCGGCGCGCGACGGAGCATCGCCTGGATGACGACGCCGGGATCGCCGCCATGCGGGCGCGCCGCCTCGACCAGGCGGAGCGTCGCGTCAATCGTGGCGGATTCTTCCATGTCCACGCGGAGGTGGTGGTCGTAGCGCGCCGCCTCGGTGCAGAGTGTGATCAGCGATTCTTCCGCGAGTGATTCGCGGACGCTCAGGCCGAGTTGCGAGAGTTTCAGTGAGAAATGCGACCCGCGCGCCGCGACAGCGAAATACGTCTTGTATTCCTCGACGACGCTCCGCACGGCCGCTTCGTCCGCGACCGCCTCACCGAGATGGTCGTAGGTGATGAGTAGTCCCTTGCGCGCCAGCCGTTCGGCGGTGGCGCGGGCAGCGGCGAAGGTTTCCCCAGCGACGAAGCGCGAGACGAGCGGCTGCGTGAGCGGGGAGGAACGGACGAGTTGCTCCGCGCGGGACGAGCGGGAAGCGGAAATAAAGAGCGGACGGAGGATGGAACCCATCGGTTTTGGCTCCCTTTCTGGCGATGATGCTCCAACAGGCGCCCTCTGCTAGCCGGAGTCACCGCATTTCCCAGTATACTGTACCCTCCGTCGCATGCGTGAAGATGCGCGGGCATCGTCGTGGCAATCTGGTTAGATATGCGCGCGTCGGCGTGGCTGCGGTAAGGAGAGCAATCTGGTGCGCATCGAGAACAGTGCCGATCATCCCGATTTCATCGAGACCATCGCGCGCTGGCAGTGGGGCGAATGGGGTCACCTCGATCCGACCGACTCGCTCGCCGCACGGATCACGAGCCTCCGTGTTCAGACGGACTCGAACCGCATCCCGACCACGTACATCGCCCTGGAGGGTGATGAACCGCTCGGCACGGCGTCGCTGGTCGAGTACGACATGAGCACGCACCGCGAACTTTCGCCGTGGCTCGCCAGCGTCTACGTGACACCTGCCGCACGCGGGCGCGGAGTGGCGAGCGCGCTCGTGCGGCATGCCGTTGGGCAGGCGGCGGCGATGGGCGTCACACGGCTCTCTCTCTACACGCCGGACGCGCAGGGATTGTACGAGAAACTCGGTTGGCGAATGACGGCGGAGGAGCATTTCGAGGGGCATCCCGTCACGATCATGGCGATTGACCTCGCAGACGAAAGCGTGCCCGCACCGAATCAGCAATCGCTGTAGACGCGATGACGCACCGTGCGGCAACGCCGCCCGCCGTCCGGCGGCGCATCGCGGTCTCGTTCGCCGCGTTTGTGCTAATCGGCGCGACGGATGGTGCGACGGGCGTTTTGCTCCCCAGTTTGCAGACCGACTATGGCGTCGGGAAAGGCGTCGTCAGTTTCATCTTTCTCGCCATCACGAGCGGCTATTTCGTCGCGGCATTCGGGAGTGGCCTGTTAGTCGCGCTGTTAGGTCAGCGGCGCTTTCTCATGCTCGGCGCGGCTGCGTTCGCGGTGGGCGCATTCGTCGTCAGTCTGCGACCGCCGTTCGCGCTCCTGTTGGCGACGATGCTCATGTTGGGATTCGGCTTCGCGATCATGGATGCGGGGCTGAACACCTACATTACGGGCCTACCGGAGAACACGACGCTGCTCAACAACCTGCATGCCTTCTACGGCATCGGTGGGTTCCTCGGCCCAATCATCGCGTCCGGTGTGCTGATGATGGGATCGTCGTGGAACATCGTTTATGCGCTGTGGAGCGCATGCAGCCTCATCCTACTGGTCGGCTTCGGCCTGCTCTTCGATGCTGCCCCGACCAGTTCGCGTCATTCGACCACACAGACCGCCGGACGGGGGCTACTCACCGACACACTCCGCCTCCGGCTGGTCTGGCTGGCGGCGATCTTCCTGCTCTTCTATGTCGGCACGGAAGTGAGCCTCGGCAGTTGGAGTTACAGCTTCCTGACCGAAGTGCGGCATCACGGAAGCCTCGTTTCCGGCTGGTCGGTGAGCGGCTACTGGCTCGGCATCACATTCGGACGGCTGACGCTGGCCCGGCTCGCCGCGCGCCTCACCATCGCGGACGGATCGCTCATCCGCGCGTGTTTGGTTGGCGCGGCAATCGGCGTGCTCGTCCTCTGGCTCGCGCCGCTGCCTGGGGTCGCAGCGTTTGGCCTCTGGTTGACCGGATACGCGCTCGGACCGATCTATCCGACGGTCATCGCCCTCGTCAGGGCTGTTGCAAAGTCAGCCTGCGGTAAGTAAGTTGAATGCATGATCGGGGAAGGCAGCAAAGATGCGTCGTCCTTCTGCCACATTCGTATGCCCCTCCCGTCGCAGCAGTCCGAGCGTCAGATC
>JALYUS010000840.1 GCA_030853625.1 Chloroflexota bacterium | reverse complement strand
CGTCATCGCGCCCCGGCTCGCGAGCAGGCCGGATGGGGTATACACACTGATTGCCTACCCATTCGTCCGCTTCTCGGATCTCGGCCAGTTCCAGGCGGCACTCCAGAAACTGGCAGGGGTCCATGATGTGCAGGTCCGTCGCTTCGCCCAGGGGACATTGGAAATGCGCATTGGCTACAGTGGCGCGACCGATCTGGCGACGACGCTTCGCTCACTGGCGACCGAAATCGAGGATGTGCGCGAAGAGGAACCCTACCAACTGCGCGTCCGTCTCCGCACGAGCCAGGACTGAAAACCGGAGCGTCGGCTGATGAACCTTGACAACTGAACCGGATAATCTAGGGGTGGCGTCGGGCTTTAGCCTGCCGCGTCTGACGCAGGCTAAGGCCCGCTCCCACCAGAATGGATTGACGGGACGCGCGCCTGAGAGGTGAAACGGGAATGGCAAAGGAAGCATCGAAGCATACGGAGAAGGCGGCACGACCCGCGAAGCGCGAGCCGCGCCCACAGACGCCGTTCAGTTCCTCGGACGCTGCGCTTTGCCTGTTGCTCCTTGGGGCTGTCGCGGGGGTCGCCACCCAGGCAAGTGAACTGACCGGCACGGTGCGGCTCCTGATGCTCGCCGCGACCGGTCTGAGTTTGCTGATCGGCATCTGGCGTCCGCGCATCTGGGCCACAATCCCGGCGATTCTCATTGTGGCGGGCGGCGCGGTCGTGGCTGCCTATCTGTTCGAGACGAATGGGACATCGCTCTTCCGGCTCGCGATTGGTGGGGCGATCGTCGCGGTACTCGGCTTCGGGGCGACCTGGGTCAGTTCACTTCTGCACCGCGTCTACCGGCGGATGCGCGAGAGCCGCCGGGTGATCGAGGCGCTCACGCAGATTGATCCCACGACGGGCGTTTTCAAGCCACACGCGGGCCGGGATCGCCTGCGTGCCGAAGTGACGCGGGCCGTCCGCTATCGCCGTCCCTTCAGCCTGCTCGTCGGCAAAGCAAAAGAGTGGGAGAGGGAAGTGGAGCGCCGGGGGATCACGATTGCGCAGGATGTCTTCGCCGAGACACTGCGAACGGCGACGACGGTGCTACGTAACAACGACATCATCGCCAGCGAACCCGATTATTCGTTCATCGTCATCCTGCCGGAAACGACCGCTGAAGGGGGTGAAATCGCCGCGCAGCACATCCAGGAGGCGGTGCAGGGGTTATTGGATGTCCAGTTCAGCCTCGTGCAGTGCCCCGAAGATGGCGAAACGGAAGAGGCTCTCCTCCGGGAGGCGTATCAGGCGCTCGCCTTCGCGGAGATGGCGAACCTTCCCATCGTCAGCCGCCGCGCGCTCATCGGGAAATAGGGAAGCCCCGCCCCCGGCCCCTCTCGTACGGAGTCGTCAAGCGGCGAGGGGTAACTCAGACGAAACATTGTGATGTTCGCTCAACATCAGGACGTATCGGCGGTCGCTCCCCCTCTCCATCGCACATGCAGAGGGGGCTGGGGGGTGAGATTATGCCCCGTTCGGCTTGCGCGATGTATTGAGGATCGCTTCGAGGTCGTTGAGCGCCTTGGCGAGTAACTGATCTTCCGCCACGCTGCCATTGGCGATCGGCGGCGTCCCGACGGTCATAGATGACAGATGCGGCTCGTCGTGCGATTCGTCTGCGGGTACGGATGGCGCCGCCGCGATCGGTGACGCATCATCCGGGATAGGAGCAGTCGGCGGCATGGGGGGTATGATACCGCGTGTCGCCTGACTCAAAAGGCTTTCCGCGAGCGATTCCAGTTCCACGACTGCCTTCTGGCGCCGCTCGCGCAGCGCGCCGATTTCCGCCTCGAATCGCTGCCGTTCGTCCGCCATTTCCGCTTCATACCGCGCGCGTTCATCGGCCATTTCGGCCTCGTACCGCTGCCGTTCCGCCATGGAGTCGCGCCGGATTGCCGCCACTTCCTCGCGCGCCTTCGTCTCGGTCGCTTCGATCTCCTGCCGGGTCTGCTCGCGAAGGGTCTGCGCCTCCGTCCAGGCATCCACGACGAAGCGCACCGCCTCCTCACGAATCGTCTCCGGTCGGTTGGCGATCTCCTGGTTTTCCTGCTCTAGGCGCGCGACGCGTTCCTGGAGGACACTGACGGTCTGGCTCGCCTCGTCTCGCTCGACAGTCGCACGGGCGAGCCGCCCTTCGAGTTCTTTGACACGGGCATGAAGCGCCTTCTGCTCGCGCTGGCATTCTGCCGCAAGGTGTTCGACGACATCCGGCGGCACGCCCCAGAGACGACGCCGACGCAGCAACGCTTCGTATTCCGCCCCCGACATCGCTTCCCCCGATCCCTTTCGTGTACAAAAACACGCCAACTGATGCGGTTCACCTGATTCATACGCTACCGACGCCTATTCTAAACGATTGGCTTTGTTTACGCAAGTGGTTTTACCTGTACGTGTTATGCGTACGTACAGTCCATGGCGATATTGCTCAATTCTCCCGATTTGGTATCGTGCATGCCGATACATAGTGGCAACCGGTCATAAACGTCGTTCATAACGCCTTTCTGGTATTGTCTCTACCCAACTATCGCTAATTGCGTCAACCCGCACTACCATACGGTCAATGTGCTAATCGGATGAGGAGGGCATCAGTGGGGATGAAAGAGTTCGGAGACGTGATCCGCACCACGCGGATCAAAGCGGGAATAAGCCAGAAGATGCTGGCGGATCGCATCGGATTGTCGCGGGAGTCTATCTCCAATTACGAGCGGGGCGAAGTGCAGG
>JALYUS010000806.1 GCA_030853625.1 Chloroflexota bacterium | reverse complement strand
AAGATGATTAGCCAGCGACTTGGACATAGCGACGTAGGAATCACCCTCAGCGTCTACGCGCATCTTGCTCACGACGCGCAAGATGAAGCGGCGGATAGCATTGACGGATTGATCTTTGGGGATGATCCGAAAGCGAGCGCGTCCAAAGCGCGTCCAAATCGGAGCGCATAAAGAAACGGTCCTGAATTGCGGGGCCGTTTTTCTTTGTATAGCAAGGGATTCATGGTACGCCCGACAGGACTCGAACCTGTGGCCTCTTGGTCCGCAACCAAACGCTCTATCCACTGAGCTACGGGCGCGCGTGCCGAGGAAGAGTATGGCATAGGCCGCATGCCGTGTCAAACGCGAATCTGGCGGGTAGGCAGGGATTCGAACCCTGGGTACCTTGCGGTACACTCGCTTAGCAGGCGAGCCCGATCGACCACTCTGGCACCTACCCTGATTTTGCTGCTGGCGGAGAGGGTGGGATTCGAACCCACGGGGCTTATCACCCGGCTGTTTTCAAGACAGCTACCATCAACCGCTCGGCCACCTCTCCGCGACTGCGTGGCATGATGCAGTATGCCGCACGGCGGGCGAAATCGCAAGATGCAGTAAACGGTACACGGTAGACGGCAGTCAGTGTAGTCAGAAGGGAACGATCTCGTTCTGCCTACCGTCTCCCGTCTACTGCTCCGGCTCGATCCGTTCCATGCCATGCATATAGGGGCGGATGACGGACGGAATGGTGATCGTCCCGTCCGCATTCTGATAATTCTCCATGATCGCGATCATCAGGCGCGGCAGGGCGAGGCCCGAACCGTTCAGGGTATGGACGTATTCCGGGCGCGCGCCTGCTTCGCGGCGGAAGCGGATGTTGGCCCGGCGCGCCTGAAAATCGGTAAAGTTGCCGCACGACGAGACTTCCAGCCACTCGTCACAGCCCGGCGCCCACGCTTCGAGGTCGAACTTTTCCGCCGAGACGAAAGAGAGATCGCCGGTACACATCTGCAAGAGACGATACGGGATTTCCAGATCGCGCAGGATCACCTCGGCATCCGCGATCAGCGTCCGCAGCGCCGCCTTCGAATCCTCCGGCTTCTCCAGCCGCACCATCTCGACTTTATCGAACTGATGGCCGCGCTTGATGCCGCGTGTGTCCCGGCCCGCCGACAATTGCTCCCGCCGGAAATTCGTCGAAAAGGCGGTGAGCCGGACCGGTAAGTCGTTCCCATCGAGAATTTCCTCGCGGTGGAAGTTCGTCAGCGGCACCTCGGCGGTCGGAATCAGATAGATGTCAGGGTCTTCCGCGAGGCTGTAGAGGTTGTCCGTGAACTTCGGCAGATTGCCGGTGCCGACGAGCATCTCGCGCCGCACGAGATAGGGCGGATAGATCTCTTTGTAGCCTTGCGCGATATGGACATCGAGCATCCACTGGATCAGCGCGCGCTGCAACCGCGCACCCGCCCCGATGAGGACGTAGAACCGCGAGCCGGTGAGGCGCACGCCGCGCTCGAAATCGAGGATGCCGAGGGCAGGGCCAAGTTCCCAGTGTGGCTTCGGCGCGAAATCGAACACGCGCTGCGTCCCCTCAACGCGCGTGACGACGTTTTCTGCATCGTCCTTCCCCACCGGCACGTCCGGGTCGGGCAGGTTAGGAATTTCCAGCATCACCGTGTCCAGGCGCGCCTTCGTCTCCGCCACGCGCATATCGAGCGCGGTGATGCGGTCGCCGAGTTCCTTGCTGCGCGCGATCAATGGTTGCCGCTCGGCGGCATCCCGGATGCCTGCAACCTGCTTCGAGACCTGGTTGCGCTCCGCCTTCAGCGCGTCGGCTTCCGTCTGCACGGCGCGGCGCGCCTCATCGAGCCGGAGCACATCGTCAACGAGCGACGGATCGGCGTAGAGTTTGGTCAGCCCGTCTCTGACAACATCTGGCTGCTCGCGGATGAGTCGTATATCCAGCATCGTTTGCCTCCTGTCTCACATTCAGTAGCCCGCGAACGAGCGCGTACATGCGGGCAACAAAAATGCACCCGCCCATTCAAGGACGAGTGCATCGTGGTGCCACCTTGTTTCGCCGTGCGCTCGCGCGCATTGCCTCATTGCGTTACCGCCTCACGCCAGAGCGTACCCGCAGTAACTCATCAACCCGGTAACGGGGGTCGGGCGGCACAGACTTCATCACCCGAAGGCGTTTTCGTCGGCGGCTCCAGGGCGGAACACCCCTTCATAGCCCACTATTACTGACCATGTATAGCAGAGCGGCCCGGCAGATGTCAAATAGCGACGCGCTGCTACGACGCAGCGGCGAATATCTCCGCGCCAGGGATAAAGGGCAGCCAGTCGGCGCGTGGCCGCTCCACGAGACGCCGCTGGATCGCGTAATACGCGCCCGCGTGCGG
Source organism: Chloroflexota bacterium (assembly GCA_030853625.1). Lineage (GTDB taxonomy): Bacteria > Chloroflexota > Chloroflexia > Thermomicrobiales > JALYUS01 > JALYUS01. Next base: position 4,528 of record JALYUS010000806.1, on the reverse strand, counting down.
CTCGAACGGCGCACGACGGAGGCGCATGCGCGCCTCGTCCGGCGTGTGCCCGCCCTTGCGGTGGTTGCACTCCTTACAGGCGGAGACGAGGTTTTCCCAGGTGTGCAGGCCGCCGCGCGACTTCGGCATGACATGGTCAATCGTCAGGTCGTGCGACGCGTGGCCGCAGTATTGGCAGGTGTAGTGGTCACGCAGAAAGACTTCGCGGCGGGTCAGTTTGACGCGGGGGCGGGGGCGTCGGACGAGGTAAACCATGCGGACAACAGAGGGAATCGTGTACGCGCGCGATGCGGTGCGTAAGTGCACATCCGATTCTTCCTGCAACACCTCCGCCTTGCCGCCCAGCACGAGGACGAGCGCGCGGCGCGCGTTGCAGATATGTAAGGGTTCGTAGTTCTGGTTGAGAACGAGGACTGCCGTGTCCATGAGCGGCGATGCTCCTTGCCGGTCGTACCGATGCGCCATGCTGCACCTGGGTCGCACTCCCGCCGCAGTTGTCGTGTCGTAGAGAGTGTACCGTCTGCACCGCGCATTTGACAAGAGGTTTTTCTATCTGCCTCCCCACATCCCTGAACAGATACGATGCGCGGCGCAAATTGACCGGTGGTGCGATGGCTGGTATGCTCGTCCGTGCTGTGCCGAAGTGGCGGAATGGCAGACGCGACGGTCTCAAAAACCGTTGTCCGCAAGGGCATGAGGGTTCGAGTCCCTCCTTCGGCACCATCTTTACCAGTGCTGAGTATGGGTGCCCCCTGGGCAATATGCTGAGTGCTGAGTGCGAATCGCAGTACTGGGGGATGCCACATGGGGCGAGATACCGAGTCAGCGGAAAACTTGCGGTCAGAGAGTTATGCGTACCCATCGCGACGGATGCCGATTATCGCCTCGCGCGGGATCGTCGCGACGAGCGAACCGCTCGCGGCGCAGGCCGGTCTGGCGATGCTTCAACGGGGCGGCAATGCCGTTGACGCCGCCATCGCAACCGCCATTACCCTGACGGTCGTCGAACCGACCTCCAATGGCATCGGCGCGGACGCCTTCGCGCTCGTCTGGGACGGCAAGCAATTGCACGGTCTCAACGCGTCGGGCCGCGCGCCCGCGACACACACGCCGGAACTGTTCGAGAAACTCGGCCACACCGAGTATCCGAACCGTGGCTGGCTGCCCGTCACGGTACCGGGTGCACCCGCCGCGTGGCGTGATCTGCACGACAAGTTCGGTAAACTGCCCTTCGCGCAACTCTTCGAGCCTGCCATCCGCTATGCTTCCGGTGGCTATCCGCTCGCGCCAGTGGTCGCGGAAGGCTGGGCGGGGGCGGCGCGGCAGTATGCGGAGAAGAACATCGGCCCGGAATTCCAGCCCTGGTTCGCGACCTTCACGAAGGACGGCGCCGCACCGCGCGCGGGCGACATCTGGGCGTTGCCGGATCATGCACGCACGCTTCAGCGAATCGCGGAGAGCGGCGCGGAAGATTTTTATAAAGGCGAGTTGGCGGGGCAGATCGCTGACTTCGCCGCCGAAACGAACGGCTACATCACGCGCGAAGACCTCGCGGCGCACACGAGCACCTGGGTGGACCCGATCAGCGTCTCCTATCGCGGCCACGAGGTCTGGGAAATCCCGCCGAACGGGCAGGGAATCGCCGCGCTCTCCGCGCTGAATATTCTCGAAGGGTTCAACCTCGGCGCGATCCCGCGCGAGAGCACGGAAAGTTATCACCTGCAAATCGAGGCGATGAAACTCGGCTTCGCCGATGCGCACCGCTATGTCGCGGACATGGAGCAGAGCGATGTGCCAATGGCAGGCCTCTTAGATAAGGAATACGCCTCGCAACGGCGTCGCCTCATCACCGACCGCGCGATGCAGCCGGAGGCAGGCGAACCGCCGCATGGTGGCACGGTCTATCTCTGCGCGGTAGACGGCGACGGCATGATGATTTCGATGATTCAATCGAACTATCAGGGCTTCGGCAGCGGCATCGTCGTGCGGGGGACGGGCATCGCCCTGCAAAATCGGGGCGCGGGCTTCCGACTCGACCGCAACCACCCGAACTGTGTCGCGCCCGGCAAGCGCCCCTACCACACGATCATCCCCGCCTTCCTGACCCAGGGCGGCGAGGCATTGGGGCCGTTCGGCGTGATGGGCGGCTACATGCAGCCGCAGGGCCACCTCCAGATGGTCGTCAATCAGGTGGACTACGGCATGAATCCGCAGACGAGCCTCGACGCCCCGCGCTGGCAGTGGATGAAAGACAAGACCGTCTCCGTGGAGATGGCGGCCCCACAGCATGTCCTCAGCGGCCTCGCGCTCCGCGGGCACAAACTCGAAGTCCAGTATGCCGGTGGCAGTTTCGGCAAGGGGCAGATCATCCGCCGCCTCAAGAACGGCGTCTACGTCGCCGGCAGCGAACCCCGCGCGGATGGTTGCGCCGTCGGGTTCTAGGCGACACACCTCTTTCCTCACATAATGGTGGCAGGCTCAAGTCTGTCACCACCAGGCATTGGTTCGCTAAAGGTTACACTCGTCCGTCGCCCCTTCGATCCACTGGCCGACATTGCGGTATTTCGTGTAGCGGTCGCGCAGCAGGCGGGCGACATCGAGTTCCGCGCCGATGCCGTAGGTGGCGTCCAGCGACGAGAGATGGCGGTCAATGGCATTGCCGACAGCGTCAATCGCGTCGAGCGGGTCTTCGTGGGCGGGGGTTGGTTCCGGCACGACTTCGTCTATCACACCGAAGATGTGCGACTCCGGGCCGGTAATGCGCATCGCCGCCGCGACATCCTGCCTGGTGGAGGGATCGAGTTTGAGGATCAGCGCCGCCGCTTCCGGGGGCGCAACCGAGTAGACGGCATTTTCCATCATCAGGATGCGGTCGGTGACACCGATCGCCAGCGCGCCGCCGCTGCCGCCCTGCCCGATGACGACGGAGATTGTCGGCACGCGCAGGCCGAGCATCGTCAGGATAGATTCGGCGATGGCGATAGCTTGCCCGCGTTCTTCGGAGGGAAGCGTGGGATCGGCCGCCATCGTGTCAATGAAGGCAATCACCGGGAAGCCGAACTTCTCCGCGTGGAGCATCAGCCGCTTCGCCTTGTGATACCCCTCCGGCTTGGCCATGCCGAAGTTGCGCCGGAGGTTCTCTTTCGTATCCGCGCCGCTCTGGTGACCGATCAGCATGACACTCCGGCCATTGAAGCGTCCGACGCCGCCGACGAGCGCCTGATCGTCGCCGAAGAGGCGATCACCATGGAGCGGAACGAACTCGGTGCAGAGGCCGCTGATATAGCCAAGCGTGCGCGGTCGGTTCGCATGGCGCGCGCGCGTGACGCGCTCCCACGTCTGATCGGCACGTTGGGCGCTAGGCATGGGCGGCGGTCAGCACGGGTTCGGCGATCCCGGTCGGCGTCGTTTCACCGATCGTGGGCATCGGCACGAGCATCTTCCGTGGCGTGCCGTAGAGGGCGAGCAAGGTGCTAAGTGTCTGGCGGAGGTCGCGCCGGTGGATGACCTCGTCAATCATGCCGTGCTTCAGTTGGAACTCGGCGGTCTGCACATCGTCGGGGAGTTTCTGGCGCATGTTCTGTTCGATCAGCGTCTTACCCGCGAAGCCGATGCGTGCGCCCGGCTCGGCGAGCAGCACGTCAGCGACGGTGGCATAGGAGGCCGTGACGCCGCCGTAGCATGGATCGGTGAGGAGGGCGATATGCGGCAAGCCCGCGTCGCCAAGGCGCGCGACAGCAGCGGTTGTCTTCGCCATTTGCATGAGGGAGAACAATCCTTCCTGCATTCGCGCGCCGCCGGAGGCATTGACCGTGACGAGCGGCAGCCGCTCCCGCGTGGCACGCTCGGCGGCGCGGGTGAGTTTTTCGCCGTAGACGCTGCCCATTGTCGCGCCCATAAAGGTGAAATCGGCGATGGCGATGACGACCGGCTCGCCATTAATCGTGCCCCGACCGGTGATCATCGCTTCGGCTTCAGCGGTCTTCTTCTGTGACGCGCCAAGTTTGGCGTCATACCGATCACGACCGATGGCGAAGCCGAGCGGATCGGTCGGGCGGACATTCGTGTCCCACTCCACGAACGAGCCGTCATCCAGCGTGTAGGTGAGCCGCTGGCGGGCATTCAACCGCAAATGCGCGCCGCACTTCAGGCAGACGTGGAGGTTGTTTTCGAGTTCCTTGACGTAGAGCGGCTCTTTGCAGAAGGGGCACGGAACGATGATTGCGGACGAGTTCGCATCGTCGCCGACCGCGCGCGGCTCGGGCTTGAACTTCGATTGCGGCGTCTGCTGGTCATTTGCTGCCGGTTCGTGGCTGCCATGCGCGCCACGGCGGAAGATCCGCTCTTTCATCATGCCCCGTCCCCCGCACGTCGCGCTTTTGTATGGTGTCCATGCCAGTGTAGCCGATTCTCGTCGCGCAAACCGGATGCACTGTCTCCCGCATGACCCTCATCACCCGCCGCATCACGACAGGTTCCGCGCAGCATACCATACCCCTCACCACCGCGCACCTCGACGCGAACCGAT
>JALYUS010000799.1 GCA_030853625.1 Chloroflexota bacterium | reverse complement strand
CACCAAGGGCGCCGAGGTCTACGACGCGAACGACGAGAAGGTCGGCAAGGTCGTCGAGGTGGGTCGGAACTCCTTCAAGGTCGAGAAGGGGTTCATCTTCCACAAGGATATGCATCTGCCGATGGGCGCGGTCGCGCGGGTACACGACCATCACGTCCATCTCAATGTGGCGAAGGATCACGTCATGAAGATGGGCGCGGAGCAACTGCCGACCGAGGGCCACGAGTGGTACGGCATGAACACCCGCGAGCCCGGCCGCACGGCAGATCGTGCCGGACAAGCGGGCGAGGCGATGAGCGTCCCGGTGATCGAGGAGGAACTGAAGGCCGGCGTCCGCGAGAAGGAAGGCGGCACCGCCCGCGTCACTAAGAACGTGGTCGCGGAGCAGAAATCCATCGACGTGCCGGTGCAGCACGAGGAAGTCTACGTCACCGAGCGCGCGGTGAACCGCGCCGCGACCAAGGAGGACCTCGCCGCGATGGACCGGGACATCGAGATCCCGCTCCGGCAACAGGAAGTTGTCACCTCGAAGGAAGCGGTCGTCACCGGCGAGGTGAACATCCGCAAGGAAACGGTACGCGACACAGAGCGCGTCACGGACACGGTGCGCCGCGAGGAGGTCCACGTCGAGGACCCGAACAACAAGCGCGTCCATGTCGAGGGCGAGCGCGGCATGCGCGGCCAGGCGGGGACGGGCGGCGGCAAGACCGTCACCGACACGCGCCAGTACGATGCGCAGGGCAACCTCGTGGATGAGAAGGTCACCGAGAAGCCCAACCGCTAAGCGAAGCGGTCTGGGCCATGCCCGGTGGGAGATCGCCTAAAGGCGGAACGCACCGGGCGTCCCGTCCTTGCACTATCCGATGGCCCGTCTGGCGGGTGGACACGGAAGGAACGGAGATGGCGACGAAGCAGGGAGCGTGGAAGAAAGAGCGCACGACCGGGCGCAAGTACTCGGGCGGTGATGGCGACACCAAGCCGGCGGCAGGAGAGCGGGACAAGGTCTGGGTATCGGGCTACACCCGCGCCGACGGCAGGAAGATTGCGGGCTACTGGCGCGTCAATGCGGACGCCAAGGATGGCTCGGGACATCGCTGAGTCGGGCAGTGGTAATGAACGTGCGCAGTATGGCCTTAAGGGCCGATGGTGCGATAACGTGATTGGGCAAACGGGATGCTTGATTCGCGGTTCGAGAAGGAGTTCCACTCGCTGCGTGCGCTGCGACGGCGGCTGACCGTCGCCCTGCTCGCCATCGAGCAGCTGTGTCGGAAGGTCTGCGCCCTGCCCCCGGCGAAGCGCCTCTGCGCATTCGCCACGGATGCGCTCAAAGGCATGCGCGGCGAGGTCGCGACGCTCGAAGCACGACTGCTCGACCGGGAGAAGCGCGATACCGCAGGTGCCGATCGCGCGGCGTCCGCCGATCATGCTGGACAGGAATGACGGGCAGATGTTTCCTCCCCCGACCCTCCTTCCCCGGCACGCCTTGATTGTGGCGCTCAAAAGCGCCGTCGTCGCGCTGCTGTTGCTCGGTGTCGTCTTTGTCGTGACCCCCGCGTTCCCCTTGCTCGCGATGGTCGGGATCCTCTGGTTGCCCACGGACTGATCGCCGACGGGGCACCAGAAATGCGCGCATCGTGACGTTATAAGGGCGAACCGGTGGACCAGCCCTCCGCGACACCGGCCGATCAAACAGACGAAGTTGCATGGTGGGATACGAGGGGCGACGGTGATCGGCCTGTGGCCGCCACTGCACGGCGGGGGTCCCTGATCGGGGGTGCGGCGACCGCGACCATCAGCTCGACAGGGCCAACTAGGGGATGAGCTGCGCGCGGACAGCGTTATTACCTGAGCCCTCATCTCCCTGTGGGGCCGCCTCGCCGCGGAGCTCGGCGAGCACGCTCTCCCAGTGCTCCACCGCCTCCGCATCCTGCGGGTTGGTGGTCATCAGCCCGGCGCGGCTGCGGGCACGGCGGGTTGCCTCCGCGATGAGTTCGCCATCCGCCCGGGCCGCCATGCCATCCTCGCCGCTCGCGATCATCTTGTGCAGCTCTTCCTCAATCAGTCCAGCGGTCACCGACATGTCCAACACTCCTTCCGACAAGCCCAACCGATGAACACCAAGGCACGCCGCGTGCCAGCGCCCGCGCCGCGCCCCTCACTTAGGAGAGTGCGCATGGCGCATCATGCAAGAATCGTTTGCGGTACACAACTTGCAGTAGCAACCCGCATTCCCGCCCACGTTGCGGCGGGGTCGGGTCTCATCTTCAGGGAAGGATGGTGCGGCGTTGCGTACACGTAGGGCATTGGTGGGAATGGGAGCGCTCATGGTTCTGGCACTCGCGCTCGTGCCGATCGGGGTCGTCGCACAGACCACAACGCCCGGCGCGGGGACCGCCGGCGGTGGCACAACGATCAATGTCTTTTGCCTCGACTTCGGCAAGAAGTTCCCGGACGGACAGAGCATCAAGGCACAGGGGCTGGCGGACGATAAGGTGCGCGGCGCGCTCCAGTACGCGCTCGGCAAGGGATACGTCCAGAGCAATCCCTATCAGGTGCAACTCGCCGTCTGGAACATCGCGGACGGGCAGCCCTTCCACGACGTGAACAATCGCGGCACGACCGTCGCGCAAGAGATCGTCGCGAACGCGGGCAGCGCTCCGGCTGGCAGCGCTGGTGACGTGAGCAACATCACGGTCGCGAATATCAAGGCGGCCGATGCGAATGCCGCCTATGGCACGGGCACCGTCACCGGGACGCTCCCGGCGAATGTGCCGGTTGGTTTCCTCCTCCCCGCCTCGGACGGCACGTTCCAGCGCATGGTGAGCGTCGTGGCGAGCACGACGGGTCAGGCGGGGACGACCGCGCAGACAACGGGATCGGCAACGACCGCTCCGACGGCCACGGTCGCGGCGACCACAGCGGCGGGATCTGTAGCGCAGGCCACGACGACGGCGACCGGGACGACGGCTGCCGGGACATCTGCGGCGA
>JALYUS010000793.1 GCA_030853625.1 Chloroflexota bacterium | reverse complement strand
CCACCTGGCGGCGAGGAACTCGTCCGCCTCGTCGGAGAAGCGGGCGTACGCTGGCGGATCGCGCACCGCGTCAACCGCCGCACCGCCACCGACTCATAGGTATATGCCGCGGCAACCAACAGGAGGATGAATTCATGAGCGACCGGGCACGCCGCAAGGAATTGGTGGCTATCGCAACGCAGACGCGGCCCCAGGCCGGGGTATACCGTATCGTCAATCGTGAGAACGGCAAATCCCTGCTCGGTTCCACGCTCGACCTGACCAGCATCAGCAACAAGTTGGCCTTCGCCAAAACGACCAACATGACGGGCGTCCTGGATCTGCGGCTGCGTAATGACATCCGCGCATTCGGCATCGCCGCCTTCTCGCTTGAGGTTCTTGAGGCGCTTGACACCAGGCCGGAGATGACGGCGGCGGAAATCCGGCGGGAACTCGCAACGCTTGAGGAACTCTGGCACGAAAAGATAGACCCGGCACTGCTCTATTGACGATAGGACGGTACGGGTATGCACCTATCGGCGAGGCCGTTGCGATGCGCCATCATCCGTATTGTCCTGCCACCACGACGCGACATGATCCGCCCGCGCGATCCAGACATCGCCGAGGTCAATCAGGTATTCGAAGAGCCGGGTGAGTACGCGGCTCGGCGCGGGCCGCCCCATCAGGTGCGGATGGAGCGTGAAGCAGGCCAGCCCGCCCTCGGCGCGCAGCACGTCAACCGTCTCCTGCCAGACGGCGAAGGCGTGATCCGGTGCCAGCAGGTTGTCCCAGTAGAGGCTGTAATCATCGAGCATGAGCGTCGGCGGCAGATGCACGAGTGGAGGCAGTGCGGGGTCGGGGCGCATCATCTCCGGCAGGTCGTCCCACGGGAAATCCATCTCGTAAAGGAAGCCAAGCGACTGGAGGACGGCAGGCGTTTCTACGCCGGGAGCAAAACCAGATGTCTTGTGCCCAACCGACGGCGTGCCTGTGATCGTCGCGAGCGCCTGCCGGGTGCGCGCGATGTCGGTGCGCTGTTCGTCCGCGCTCAGTTCGTCGTAATGCGCGTGATCCCAGGTGTGGCAAGCGACTTCGTGCCCTTCATCGTGGCACCGGCGCACGAGGTGCGGCGCGTCCTCAGCGACCTGCCCAACCCAGAACCACGTCCCGGCAATCGCGTAGTCCGCCTGAATGCGCAGGAGACGATCCACCCCGGCGCGCAGGTCGTACTGCCCGATGGCGCGTTTGCCGACGCGATGGTCGCCATACTCGCGCCGCAGCCAGGTATCGCTATCCACGTCCACACTGACGACGACCGCGCTGCGGTGTCCGGCGGGCCAGCGGGGATGCGTATCGGTGTTCGCCGGTGCGTTCATCTCTTCCCTTCGATCAGTACATCGCCGGGATCATGTCGCCGTGCGCGGCGAAGAGATCATCCACAAGCGACCAGATGTCGTCGAGCGTCAGTTCCGCCGCGAGATGCGGATCGAGCATCGCAGCGTGGTAAACATGCGCCCGCTTCCCTTCCAGCGCCGCCGCAATCGTCACTTCCTGGACATTGATATTCGTGCGCATCAGCGCGGCAAGATGGACCGGCAGGTCGCCGATCACTGTCGGCTGAATACCGCTCGCGTCCACGAGGCAGGGAACCTCGACGGTGCAGCCGCCCGGCAGGTTCGTAATCAGGCCGTCGTTGCGCACATTGCCGTAGACGACGGCGGGAATATTCGTCTCTTTCGCGCGGATAATCTGCGCGCAGTACTCGCTCGTCCGCGTCACCGGCAATGGGCGATCACTCTTCGTCAGCTCGTCACGCATCGCTATCCAGCGCGCATTCTGGTTCTCACAGCGCGTGATGTACTCGTCGAGCGGGATATGGAATCGCTCGATCAGTTCGGGGTGATCGCGCTTGATGAAGTACGGCACATACTCGGCGAAGTGCTCGCTCGACTCGGTAACGAAATAGCCGAGCCGTCGGAAAATTTCAAACCGTACAGCGTCGTACATCGCCGTTTCATCGGCGTGCGGCGGGTAGGCGTTCGGCGTGCCGAACCGTTTGTGCAGCAGCGGGTAGGCATCTTCGCCATTTATGCGCAGTTCGAGATAAAAGGCCATGTGATTGATCCCGGCGCAGCGGTAGGTCATCGTTTCCGGCGGTACGCCGAGATAGCGCGCCAGTTGCGCCGCCGTCCCCTGCACGCTATGACACAGCCCGACCGTCTTGATCCGCGTCGCGCGCTGCACCGCGCCCGTGACCATCGCCATCGGGTTGACGTAGTTCAGAAAGAGAACATCCGGGCAGACTGCCTCCATGTCGCGGCAAATGTCGAGCACGACAGGAATCGTTCTGAGCGCGCGGAAAATGCCGCCGATGCCGAGTGTATCCGCGATCGTCTGCCGGAGGCCGTACTTTTTCGGTATCTCAAAATCAATCACGGTGCTCGGTCGGTAGCCGCCGACCTGGATCATGTTGACGGCGTAATCCGCGCCATCAAGTGCGGCGCGGCGGTCCGTTGTCGCGGTGATGACCGGCTTCGCCCGGACCGCCTTCGCCACCCGATGCGCGACGATTTCGGCGACACGCAACCGCTCGGGGTCAATGTCCATCAGCGCGATCTGACTCCCGCGTAGTTCGGGGTGCGACAAAATATCGCCGAGCAGGTTCTTCGCGAAGACGACACTCCCCGCGCCGATCATCGTGATCTTCATGGGGCTCCTTCGGAGCAGTTCGGAAGTTCGGCGTTCGAGGTTCGGAGTAAGCGGCGCAAAACCACTCCGAACCTCGAACTCCGGACTTCCCTACCCGTACCGTACCTGCGGCGC
>JALYUS010000787.1 GCA_030853625.1 Chloroflexota bacterium | reverse complement strand
ACCTGACGCGCGGCTTTCTCCCGACAATGCGGCAGCAGGGCGGCGGGACGGTGATTAACATCGTCTCGGACTCCGGCTGGCGCGGCAACAACTTCGCGGGCGTCGCCTATATCGCGGCGAAGTTCGGTCTGCGCGGCCTGACCGAGGCGATCAACGCGGAGGAGCGACAGCACGGCATTCGCGCCACCTCGATCTACCCCGGCGAGGTGAACACACCGATTCTCGACCGTCGCCCCGTGCCCCCGCCGCCCGAAGCACGCGCGAAGATGCTGCAAGCGTCGGACATCGCGGAGTGTATCGCTCTCGCCGCCCTCCTCCCACCCCGCGCGATCATCGAAGACCTCGTCGTCCGCCCCGCCATCCAGGACTGGACCAGCCGGAGGTAGGGAAGTTGAACCGCGAAGGCGCGAACGACACGAAGACGAGAGAAGAAAATGAGATGCTATCTCCCTCTTTCTCATCTTCGCGTCCTTCCGGGTGCCCTCGTATATTGGAGGTAACGGTTCACGGAGGAGGGTGAGGACGTGGGTGCCCTTGCAGCATCGACTGCGTCCCAGAGAATGTCCCCCTTCCTCCGGGGCACGGCAAGTCTGGACCGTATCGAGTGGCGATGACCACGTATCACGAGGCAAGACGCCCGCCGCCCGCTGAACCGGAGAAGTAGACCGCTGTTATGGAACGGAGGAGGAAGATGACGCCGGACACCGCCAGTTACCAGTTGTATGTAGGAATCGACATCGCCGCAGCCACCTTTACCGCCGCGTGGATGCTCGCAAGTGCCGCGCCGACCCCGCCCGTTACCCATCCGCAACGACCGGGCGGCTTTGCGGCTTTGCAGCGACAGCTTGCCGCGACCGGGGTCGTGCCCGAAGCGACGCTGGTTGTGCTCGAAGCGACCGGCAGTTATTGGGTCGCCCTCGCCGTCACCCTCCACACGGCGGGCTACGTGGTCAGCGTCATCAACCCGTTGCAGGCGCATCACTTTGCCAAAGCCCAACTGCGTCGGGCGAAGACCGATCCGCTCGATGCCCAGAACCTGGCGCAGCTGGCAGCGGCGTTGCGGCCCGTCGTGTGGACTCCTCCGCCCGCCGTCTATCACGAAGTGCGCCAGCGCCTCACCGCCCGCGATGACTTGGTCACGATGCGACAGCAGACCCGCAACCAGCGGCACGCGCTGCTGCAATGGCCGGTGGTCGTCGCCTCGGTGCAGTACCATCTGGATGAGGTGATCGCGATGCTTGATGCGCGGATTGCCGATCTGGAAGCGGAGATCGCCGCCGTGCTGGCGACGAGCGATTGGGCGGAGTCGCTCGCCTGTCTGATGAGCGCGCCGGGGATCGGGGTGCTGACCGCCGCCTGGCTGCTGGTCAGCACGATGAACTTCACCCTGTGCGACACCCCCGAGGCGGCGACGGCCTACGCGGGACTGGCGCCGATGCCACGGCTCTCGGGCACGAGCGTGCGCGGGCAGGCACGCATCGGGCACGGGGGATGCGGACGGCTGCGGACGGCGCTCTACATGGCGACGCTGGCAGCGGTGCGCTACAACCCGGTGCTCAAAGCGTTCTACACCCGCTTGCGCGGGGCAGGGAAGCCCATCAAGGTGGCGCGCTGTGCGGCGGCACGCAAGCTGTTGCATCTGGCATGGGCGTTGGTGACAAAACAGCAGCGGTATCAGTCGAATCATCGAATCCCCGATCACGCGCTGCTCGCCGCTTGACAAGCAATACCGTATCTCTGGGCAGATGCACGAGTTGTTCGTCTTCGTACGCGAGCCAGAGGTGCCGCCGCCGCTACGGTGAGACAAAAGATGAGCAATGCAAACGTCTGGAGTTGACCCGGTTTGGTGGACACCTGAAGATTGGGGAGAACCCAAGGAGGTGTTCCGATGGCACGCACGATTCCCTTCTATCCGCCGGAGTTCAAGATCGAAGCCGTCCACCTCGTCCAGCAACGCGAGCGTTCGCTCGCGCAGGTTGCGCGTGATCTCGGTGTTTCTGAGCAGACCTTACGCAACTGGGTGAAGCAGATCGAGGTTGACAGCGGCATGCGGGCGGGATTGACGACCGAGGAGCGCGACGAGTTGCGTCGGTTGCGCCGCGAGAATCGGATTCTCAAAGAGGAACGAGACATCCTAAAAAAAGCGGCGGCCTTCTTCGCCAAGGAGAGCAACGCGATCCGCTAGCGGCGTTCGCGTTCATCGAAGCGGAGAAGGCCCATCATCCGGTGGCGATGCTCGCTCGCGTGCTCGGCATGTCGCGCAGCGGCTATTACGCATGGTGCAGGCGACCGCCGTCCGCGCGTGCCGAGGCCGATCACGCGCTCGGTGAGCAGATTTGCGCCATCCATGCCCAGAGTCGGGCGGGGGCCCTCTGGGCAGGATATGGGATGCCGCGCATTCATGCCGAACTGCGCGCAACAGGAATCGGGTGTGGTCGCAAACGGGTTGCTCGCCTGCTGCGTGCCGCCGGACTGACGGGTTGCCATCGTCGGAAGGGGACGATCACGACGCGCCGGGGCGTGGATGCCCTGCTCGCCGCTGATCGGGTGCAGCGCGACTTCACCGCCATCGCGCCGAACCGGCTCTGGGTGGCGGACATCACCTATATCCCGACCTGGATGGGCTTCCTCTCTCTGGCCGTCGTCCTCGATGTCTTCAGTCGGCGCGTTGTCGGCTGGGCGATGGCGGATCATCTGCGGGCTGAACTGGTCGTGGACGCGCTCGACATGGCAATCGCACGCCGGAGACCGGCGGCGGGCGTCATTCATCACTCCGATCACGGCAGCCAATACACGAGCCTCACCTTCGGGCAACGGCTCCACGATGCTGGGATCGTCGCCTCACGCGGGAGCCGGGGCGACTGCTACGACAACGCCCTGATGGAGAGTTTCTTCGCAACATTGGAATGCGAATTGCTCGACGGACGCCCCTTTCCGACGCATCGGATGGCCCGCACGGCGCTCTTCGAGTTTCTCGAAGGATTCTACAACCGACGGCGACGCCATTCGGCGCTCGGTTATCTGTCGCCGTTCGACTTCGAAAGGAGGTGGACAAGCGAAGGTCAAGTAGCCTAAGATCAACCTGTCCATGAAAGCGGGGTAACTCCAGTGCGACCCCCGTCGGCGGTGGCGGCATCGCCAATTTTAGCAGCGGCGGCACGGTGACGAACACGATCGTCGCGGGCAACACCGCGAC
>JALYUS010000774.1 GCA_030853625.1 Chloroflexota bacterium | reverse complement strand
CTATCGGCGAGGGTGCCGATCCAGACCCGCATCGCCGCGTCGGGCGGGAAGGGATCGAGCAGGCTCGCTCGCGGCATGCCATCGGGATCGCGGGTGACGACGAAGCAGTAGCGCGCGGCCGCCATCGTCGCCCGGATCACCGGGAGTACCTGATCCACCCCGAGGGCATTCAAAGAGTTTGACCCCCCACGACGATCGACGCGACCATCGTGTCTCTCCCGCTCGCCGATTGCGGGCTCTTCGGTCCCGTACTCGGTTTCATCACTATCGGGGACGATGCACGAACCGTCAATGAAAGGACGCCCACGGCCGCGACGGCCAGCGTTATGACGGTGCGCGACGGAATGTCCGGTTGGGGCGTACTCTAGCATAGCGGGCCGCGTACGCAGACGGGTGCCTGCGAACATTGCTGCAGTACCCCAACGAGGATGGGCCAGTATGGGAGAAGGATCAGCAAAACCGATGCCCTCATCGCCCGGCGACCAGGGAACGATCACGCTGGCGGATGGCACGATGATCCCCTTCCGACCAATCCGACCGGGGGATAGCGGTGCACTCCAAGCGTTCCACCGCACCCTCAGTGAGCAGTCAATCTACTTGTGTTTCTTCGGCTTCCTACGGGAACTGACGGCGGAGCAGGCACACTACTTCACCCACCTTGACGGGATCAATCGGTTCGCACTCATCGCGCTCGACCCCGCAACGCCCGACACGATTCTCGCGGTGGTGCGCTTCGATCGCGAGGGCGGCACCGACCGGGCAGAAGTGGAAACGGCGCGCCAACGCCATCGCAGCGAGGACGCGTCCTTGCTCGTCACTGGCACGCCCGTTCTTCACTCCGACCACCTCGCTTCCGTTGGTCTCTTGGCATCATGCATGTGATCGATGCGTTGGCGCAGCGATGCACTTATTGTTCCGTGGTGAGGGAGCACGGCCCGGTATGTGCCCCGACACCCGCAGCTTCCCTGGCTATTTCTCGACCGCTTGGGTCTGGTAGCCGTCGAGATCGGTATCGTCCACGCCGTTTTTGCCTGCCGGTCAAGGAACGTCGGCCCCAGATAAGGGGCAAGGAAGGGCATGCGCGTGATCTCCTGCTCAGGTATCGCGGTGGTGACGATCTTGCGGTCGAAGCGGTGAGCCAGGACAAGCAATCGTGGACCGCCGCGAGAAGGGGCAGATTCGGATGGGCGACACGCAACCAGGATACTATCTCGCGATGCAGTTCTCGGTCCCGCACGGGGGGAGCACCTGGACGACGGAGGCGGGACCGTTTGCCACTGCGGACGAAGCGATCGATAGCACGATCGAGGAGCGCGACTACGGGCGCGATTACCGGCGATGCATTCTCACGCGGGTGGACGAGGTGGGCGAGAGCGTGGCGATCATGCATCCGCGCCTGGAGTACAAACGGCAACACGACGACTGGCGGGCCTGGTACGAACGCCAGAGGGAGGCAGAGGCGTGACAGCGCCTCACCGGCGAACTCCACGAGATTGTCCGGGGTATCCACCCGTACACCGCCGACGAGTGACCGATGGGGCAGCGCGCTGCGCCGCTCCATCCTCTTCTCACGCCACGACCTTATTATTCACCCTGTTCTTCGCCTAATCCCCGGGCCTGTTGAAAAACCCGTCGTGGTCGTGACGCGGCCAGACCCATGCTATTGGCACACAATGCATCGACTTGGCAGGAGTCAGATTGCGCCGGGAAACCTGAGGGACGGATACCATAGATGCGCTCCTCTCGCGAAAAATGGTGACGCGATCATACCTGTGACAAACAACGGGCGGGAGGCGCCTACGCACTGACAAGCGCGGTCACCCGATCCATCACTGCGGTAGTCGCGTGGATGATGTCACGCAGCAGCATGACCTCTTCGCTGAGTGTGAGATGGCCTGCCTCATACTGCGTCGTGACCGCCGTGAACTGCGTGTGCAACGCCCGTATTTCGATGTGGAAGCGTGCAAGTTGCCTTCGGTGCGATTCCATTGACCCGCCTTATCAGTCCTCGTTGTTCTCTGACCGCCCTGCTACCCTCTTCCGCGCGATCGCTATGCAGGATGCTGGCGTCACCGTC
The DNA here is from genome assembly GCA_030853625.1 of Chloroflexota bacterium. Classification (GTDB taxonomy): domain Bacteria; phylum Chloroflexota; class Chloroflexia; order Thermomicrobiales; family JALYUS01; genus JALYUS01. The sequence goes on along the minus strand of JALYUS010000774.1, from coordinate 7,963 downwards.
TCAGCGTCGGCCGTATCGCCTTTCCCCCGCCGCTACGACCCAACGAGACGATGGCCGGATCTTTCCCGCCATCGGGTTCCGGCTGCTCATGGGTCGCGATCACCGCGCCAGCCGCCGGAAGGTGACGGTTTGCGCGACGAAATCGGGGTGCACTGCGACGTATCCGACCCGACCCCAGCGGAGTGACTGCACGGTGTTGTAGCGCCCGAACGGCGTCGCGCCCCACCACTGCATATGGTGCCGGGCCACGGTGGGGAGTGGGCCGAGGAACGTCTCGATCTCCGCGAAGAAGAGGATGATCGTCGCCGCGCCGATGGCGGATAAATGTTTGCCGAGGCGCTCGTACGTGCTGATGATGGCATGTACCGGCGCAGTGGATCGTGTGAGAGACATGAATCTGCTCCTCCCAGCATGGGGGCGGTGCCTGGACGCACGTTGCAGGGCGACGTGTCCGTTGCGTAGGCTGGTGCTATGCAGCAATGCGTCATGGAATGCAAGGTCGTGATTAAATGATTGTTATTTACGAATCATCCAATAGTATCCCCGTATGCAGCGATGTGCGTCTCAGGCAGAGGGAAAAGGTCGTCTCGAGAAGGAATCTATTCGACACAACCCCAAACGCTGTTCAGCACTGCCCGCTTCCCCAACGGATCGCGTTTACTTACCCGTCTCCCTATCACCGTCCCCTAGCGGGCGACCGTCCAAGGATTATGAGACCTCCCATGCGGGACGGCTCTTCACACTGCGAGATCACGGCGGTACCGTGCTGTCGTCTTCTGACCATCGGTCAGGGTCAAACCACGCCACTGCCGCGCCAAGCCACCAGAACGGCACCGCCGCGACATAGAACGTGTTGATATAGAAGAGGTTGATCGCCACCACCCCCACGCCACTGGCAAGCAGCACGAGCACGGTTGCCCCCCTGGTCTGCCGGGCGATGAGCAGCACGCCGAGCGTCGCGACGATCGCGGCGGCCAACGCGAGCCAGCCAAAGCCCATGCGGGCGTGATACAACGGGTCCCCGCCCACCGCGACGAGCGCAGCGATTGCACTGGCGACGCCGATCACCCCGCCAAGAAGACCAAGGAGGACAGCGATGAGGACAGCGATGAGGATACTCCATGCCGGGCGACGCATAGGCCGCTCCCCTCTCAAGGGTGCGCGCTGGCGGTCGGGCAAGCCGCCTGATGCGCCGAACGGGCAACGCACAGTCATCGCTATTGTCGCATGCTCGATGCGACTTGCACCTCCCCCAAGGTGTCTATCTAGGGTGAGATCTAGATAGACAGATACCCACGCACCGCCCATCGCACGTCTCAGGGTCACGCTCTATTGCTCCTCCGCACTGTCGATCCATCCCAGCGATGGTCACCGTGGCATTCACCGTCGGCATGTGTCCGCGCTAGAGATGCGTTGTAACCTTGCTGATTCGCCAAAACCCAGGCGGTACATTCGCCAGTGTGTACGTCTCCCCCTGCGCGACGACCAGCACCCGACCGCCGTAGCCAGCCAGTTCGCTCGCGAGCGCGCGCGGAGGCAGCGCCCGCCCCCGGCGAGTCGAAGACGACGATGCCGTCGCCGGGCCGCACAATCTCGACGAACCCGTGCCGGAATGCGTCCACGCTGAGAGCGAGGACGGCGCGTTTCGCCCATTCCGCCGCCATCATGGCGCAGTGCCGCGCCTTCACCGCATGGGTGCCAAGGCCGACGAAGATCAGCCGCTCGGCGTCGTCCAGCGCGCCAGCAATGCCGCGATACCGCTGCAACGTGAAGGTCTCCGCCAGCGTGTTCGGCTCCATCTTCTCCCGGCGTTTCGGGATCAACCGAATGCCGGTCTCCCCTTCGATCCACGCCTCATCGTCCGCGCTATTGTAGCCTTGTCCGCGTAGACGCACGCCCCACTCGGCAACCGCTCCATCAACTCGTGCATCGGAGTGAGATCATGGAAGGCGGCGGGCAGCAAGTCGAAAGAGGCGCGGATGCCTTCCGGGGTGACGACGAGATACAGCCGCCAGCCAAAGAACTGCCCCTTCTTCGCCGCGCAATAGCCGCAGTATTCCGCGCCGCGCACCTTACGGAAGCGCCCGGCCCGCGCCCGTCGACAGACTGGCACGGGCATGCTGTCGAGGATGAAGATCGCGCGCCCCGCGAACGCTTCGCCCAAGCGGTCGAGCAGCACCGCGAACCAGTGGGCGAGGCGATGCAACCGACGGTTGAAGCGCGAGACGGAGAGCGGGCCGGAGAGATAGCCCGTCCCACGTAGGGGCGCGCTCATGGTGGTTCTGGAACTGACAGGCGGCGATCACTCCTACGGTCAAGACGTCGCTATCGCTGGTCCGGGCGTGGCAATCGGTGCGGTGATCGCAGGCGCGCAAGAGATCGTCAAGCACGACGAAGGATGAACGACGACTAACGGTCGTTTGTGGGATACGGTAGACAGATCGCATCGGTGGTCGCAGCGAGGCATGTGCCGTACTACGTACATCCCAGCGATGTCACAAGATGTCTTTGTTTAGCCTTGATTCGGTACCACCATCCCGAATCCACAAACTACCGCTACGTAGGTGCAGGTAAATTCGCGCATCTGGGCAGGCACCGTCCTTGCCCAATTTCCCTTACCCACCGGATTTTCCGGGTTGCGCGAACTTTGCAGTACCTACTTAGCCGCTGTTCGGCCCCTCGATCAGCCCATACGAGACGCCGCCGAGACCGAGGATCGCCAGCGCCGCGCCGAGAAAGTCGAGCCGCTTCGGGGCATCCGTGTCCCGCGTCTCCGGCACGAAGCGGGCGACGAGCAGGAGCGTGACAAGAATCAGCGGTACATTGCTGAAGAAGACCCATCGCCACGAGGAGTGGTCAACGAGCGCCCCGCCGAGGAACGGCCCGATCACCGACAGGATGCCGCCCCGAAGCCGATCAGCCCGAGGGTGAGCAGTCGCTTGCGCCCGTAGTGGTCGCCGAGCGAGCCGCCAACGATTAGCAGTGCCGCGAGGGTGAGCGCGTAGCCATCCACAATCCACTGCAAGCCGGAGAGACCGACGTGGAGATCGCGACCGATGGCGGGCAGGGCAACGTTGACCACCGTGCCGTCGAGGAAAACGACCCCACTGGCGAGGATCATCGCGACCAGCGTCCCACGCTTCATGATGTCGCCCATCGTCGCGGGCAGGCCCACAGTATCGGGCGTATTCGTTACGGGCGTCGGTGGCGTGCTCATCCGCGACGCTACGCCGGTTCCATCATTACTTCGTCCACGTAGCACCAAAGCCAATCTTCACCGGGCTGGAAGGATTGCATGATCGGGTGGCCGGTAGCATGGAAGTGCTTCGTTGCATGCGTATTCTTCGATGAATCACAGCAACCGACATGCCCGCAGATGCGGCAGATACGCAGATGAACCCACGAATCGCCCATCTGCAAGCATTCCTCGCACCCCGCCGCGCTCGGCGTGACATCCTGAATCTGATCGAGGTGTGTACACGGTGTCGCCATCGTTTCGCCTTTCCTGGTAGTGGTTCAGTGTGAATCGGTCGAGGTCAGATTTGACCTGTCAGGCACAAGTCCTAGAAATTCTTTGCTCCGCCCATTACGTACCAGATAATCGCGGATGCCGCCATAACCGCAACCCCAAGCACCGCCAGGAGGTTCGATCCATCTTTCAACCCACGCTAAGATCATCAGGCCGCAGCCAGCAACGATATACGCCAGTAATGAAGATCGGTATCGAGATGACGACGCCGCAAGCGCGAGGATAGCGGCACAGCCGATTGCAAGCATCACGATGGATTGATTATTGATCGCCGCTATCACGCTTCCCCCACCGCACCGCTGCCGCTTTCTGTGCTGACCCCCTGCATTCCTCTGGCGTCATCTTTGCGGCGTATGACTGTCCCGCCACTTTACCGGAAGGTTCAGCGGGATTCAAACCGAGCCACTACCGAAGCGAAGCGCATCTTGGACGATGCCTGACCTTGCATTGCCCGATTGATTCCCGTCCATACCCGATGCCGTCGTGCGGACGCCCCGCCATGTCGCATATGGAGGGGCGTAGCAAGAAAGATCGGAGGGGATATGGGTCAGTGACGGGCGAAGATCAGCGCGCCGGGGCCGTTGTAGACGAGGTCGTAGCGATAGTCGGCGATCAGCGATGAGGCAACGGGATAGACGCCGTCCGTATTGCGGACATAGACGTAGTCGAAGGCGTCGCCCGTCATGATGGACCAACGATCGAGGCAGGTTGAATCCTGAAAGGTGCATGCCTGCAACTCGTCGTGCTTCCAGATCTGAATCTGGAACATCTTGTCCGGCATCCACTCGTACCCTTGCGGCGTGGCGAGGCTGATGCGGTTAGACAGTGTCGGGAACCATTCGGATTCATCATCGCTCGGCCAGATGCCCTTGCCGCTGACGACGAGGAAGCGACTCCCTGCCGGCGTCTCCTGCGCCACCCACTGCATTGCAGCGCGCTCGCCTGTTGTCAGACTGGTGAGCGCGGGGAGATCGCCCGAAACGTTCGTGCTCTTTGTCAGAGCACCCCAGGCGGCATACCAGAGCAGGAAGCCGCAGACAAGGATGGCAGGCCAATGCCGGACCATTGCCGCCACTGTCCGCCGCCATTCGCTCGCGCCATCGAGCGAGAGCGCGATCTGCCGTGCATCGGGGAGTTCGCCGATGGCCCGATTGAGCGCGGGGATGACCATCTCAGCGAGGCCGATACCCGCGCAGAGGGCGACCGGGATCGTCGTGTACGTGTTCGCCGCACGGTTATCGAGCAGAACGATGACGAGCCACCAGATCGGCAGGGCGGGCAAAAGATACTCGCGCCGCTGCACTGACGCGATCGAGCGGACGACAATGATCAGCGCGCCAAGCAAACCAAAGGTGCCGAGCAGCCAGAAATACGGTTCGTTCGTGCCGAGGCCGAAGACGTGGATCATGTTGCGGATGTTCTGCCGATCCGCAGGACCCGTGAAGATGGACGAGCCAGTCTGGTTCGCGGCCTGGAAGGGCGCGAGGCCGTGGGCGGCAACGACGGTGATGAACCAGGGTGCGACGATCACGGCCGTGCCAATGGCGACCAGCGCCGCGTGAATCACTCCCTTGCGGTGCGCGCCATAGCAGAAAAAGAAGATAACCATACTGTAAGCGAGGAATTTCCCCGTTTCCAGATGGCTGAGGATCGTCAGGCCGGAGAAAAGCGCGGTGAGGAAGACGAGATGCATCTCCGCGCGCTCATACATCTCATGCGCCGTATACAGAGCGAGGATGGCGAAGAGGAGGCCGAAGGCGCGCGTCATCCCACCGCCCATAATCAGCCAGATGAAGCTGCGCGGGATGAGCGCGAAGACGAGTAGCGCCGCGATCACGGCAGGCTTCGATTTCAGGATGGAGCGTGCGAGCAGGAAGAAGGCGAGCATCGTCAGAGTCACGACGAGAAACGGCACGAACCGGAAGATGTTTGTCAGGCTCACGCGCGTGATGTCGTTCAGAATCGCGGCGACGTAAAGGCCGAACGGCGAGTACGTGAAGGGAATATTCGCCGCGTTGTACGATGTAAAGGCGGGCAACTGATAGTGCGCCTGTTGGAGGTCCTGCACCATCGTATAGAAAAGTCCGCCATCGTTGAGCGGAAAGTCATAGGCAAAGGTGCGAACCGCGCGGACATACGTGCCAAGGGCGACCGCCGCGCCGATGGAGACCGGATACACAAGGCGCGCGATCTCGATTCGCGGCCTCTTCTCCAGAATGGTTGCAACAATCGTCGGCCTGCGTACCGTTTCAAGCATGTCCCGTGACTCCTTCGGCCCGCGTTCACCGCATGTTCCCTGCCACCACGCTTTGGCGGCGACAGAAAACCCCGACAGTGGATGATCGTTTCACACGGTGCAATCCGGCGGCGTTCATCGCCACCGGAGATGCGTGTTCTGTGCCGCAGGTGAACGCGGGACGCGTTCCCAGAACAACGACGCATTCTGCGTGCAAAACCCGTTATCGTCAACTGGCATGGTCGGCAATAGATAAGACCTATCAAGGCGTCCAGGAACTGGCCCTTTTCCTGAATCAGGTATGTGCATCTCCTCTGCGATCAAAAGCAACAAAACGGATGGGGGCAATAGCGGAGCAGGCACAGACATCACGCAATGACCGGGATCTGATGCGTCCGGACCGTTCATCGTCGGCGGTACGGGGTATTTCTGAATGGGATTGACGCACGTGAGATATTTTCGCGCCCCGTCTGTGTACCGTCGGGCGGCCGGGATATACCCCGTGGCATTCCACTTGCATTCGCATACGTCAGCGTTTCGGTGGGCCGGTGATTCTTAAATGGAGTTGTGCGCAATGGATATGGACGATGAGATGACCATCCCGGTTACGATCCAACCCGAAGACCTCTTCGATGATTTGCGCGACCAAATCGCTATGTCACGCCTTGCCGAGGGGTTGCTCTGCTACAGCGATCCCAGTTTCGGGTTCGCCGTAGCAACCGACGATCTGGCTGCAAACGACGCAACCGCTGCGGCAAATTAAGCAGAACATCGTTGTAGCGCATATCACGTTCAGGGTAACGCGTGCTCCACATCACAGTTCACACGCGGCACAAAAAACCGGGCGTGGTACACCACACCCGGATCTGCCTGTACGCGGCGGACGAATTATCCGTCCCCTAAGCGGCGGACAAAATGAGACTCCGCCTCCCCGCCCCCGCCGGCGCGCGGCGGTGCGACCGGAGCAATGACTGTTGGTGCGGCTGCTGATGGTGCGGCGTTGACCGAGGCAGTAGCCGATGATGCGCCCGCAGCAGTTACGGCGACGGTACCGTGCATATTGGGGTGAACGGTGCAGAAATAGGTGAATGTCCCCACCATCGTGAAGGTGATCTTCCCTGATTGCCCCGTCTTGAGCATCCCCGTGTCAAAGACGAAGGCGCTGCCGGGATCACTCGTCGCGGTATGCGGCGCGCTATCCTGATTCGTCCAGACGACGGTCGTGCCGACCGGGATGACGAGCGGCGTCGGATCAAATTTGAAGTTCATGATGTTGACTGACACATCGGCGGAAACCGCCGTCGCGAGATGGATACTGAGAAGCCCCGCGATCAGGAGTGCAAGGAGCATTCCCCACAGCGCGCGATGATACCGCCGAACCTGCCCAATGGCCTGCATTGCGTCCCCTCCTCTTCTTGCACACCGACGATCGGTGCGCCCATACACAACCTGCTCCGCATTAACCAGTACGGTCTCTTGCGTCTGTTTGGATTGTACCGGAGAACAGGCGCTCATTGTCGGGCGTCAGGCCGCCCCGATCACCGGCGCCAATGCCGCGCGGTGATACACTCGGCAGACGCCGTAATCCACTGGCTATGGGATATGACATGAGGGGCGATTGTGATGAAGAAAGTTCTTGTACTCGTGGATGACCTGCTCTTCGCATCGCGGATCGAAGGGACGCTCGGCGCGACTGGATATGTCATACGGATTGCGCCCGTGACGGTGGAAGCGGCGCGGATCGCGCGGGAATGGGAACCGGACGGCATTGTTGTCAGTTTCGGCGTGCCCTTCCGGGATTGGGAAGGCGCGATCCGGGCAATCCGGTCGGAGGCGTCATTTGCGGAGACGCCGCTTCTCGCCTTCGGGCCGCATGTAGACACAGCGGGACGCGCAATGGCAGCGGCGGCGGGCGCGACGCGCGTCGTCACAAACGGCGCGTTCTTCAACCGGATGCCGGACGTAATCGCAGCGTTGTTGGGGGAAAGCAGGCAGCAGACAGTAGACAGCAGGCAGTGAAGAGTTGACGGTAGAAAGCAGTCCGGCGGGAGCATCCGCAGTACGCGATCATCGCTGCCTGCTGCCTGCTGCCTACTCTACAGGAGGTACGGATGCAGTTTGTGGATAGCACATGGTTGGCAGCCCATCTAGCGGACGGAAGCGCGATTGCGGTGGACACACGGACACCACAAGAGTAC
>JALYUS010000758.1 GCA_030853625.1 Chloroflexota bacterium | reverse complement strand
ACGATCTTATGCGTGACGACGACGACATCGCCATCGGCGAGCGGCTGCTCCTTCGCGGCGTCAGCAATTAATGCCGCAACATCCGTCCCCGGCATTACCTCGCCGATCCCGCCGATGCCCCAGATTTCAACGCTCATTTTGCTTCCTCCGGTCGTGTAGGAGAGAGGAGACAGTAGGCTGTAGACAGAACGAAGCCCGGCCCCCACTAACTACACTCTACTGTCTACTGTTTACTTCCCACTACCCACTCGTTCCCGTACATCATCGGGGGTGTCAACGTCGCCTGCAATGCCCGGCGCATGGGCAACGCGATATGGGAGGCCGCGCTGCTCGGCGGCGGCGATGTGCCGCGCGAAACTGCCGGGGCCAAAGTGGAAGGAAAGGGCATCGGGCGGGGCAATGAGCAGGGCATTCGTGCCGCTCCCGGTGTAATCCGGTGCAATGACAGCGGCGGGTGATATGAGGAGCAGGCGGACCATCACGGTGATGTCAGCGGCGTCGAGGCGCGGCAGGTCGGCATGAAGAACGAGGACCGCTTCCGCGCCGTGGAGACGAGCATCTCTCCGCGCCTCATCGAGCGCCGGGTTCAAGCCAATTGTCCGCTGACGGAGCGCCGACACGCCGAGCGTTTCCGCGACATCGAGAACCGCCATGTCCGGGCTGACGACCGTGATGCGGGCGAATGCACCGGATGCTTGCGCCGCCGCAACGACGTGCCGGAGCATTGCGAGCGTCAGCGTGGCGCGCTCAACATCGCTGAATGGCGGCGTGAGGCGACTCTTCGCGTTGGCGAGTTCCTTGACCGGAATCAGGGCGTGAATACGCACGTTCAGGCCACCGGTTGCCGTGCGGTAAGGGCTTCCGCGAAGGCGAGGACGGCGCGCGCCAGGCTCTGCCGGTCTGTGTCGTTGTGCATGACGGTCTGCGCTACCTGCACGGCCATGCCGAGACCTTCGATGCGCGGGGCGTCCGCCGCGTCGAGCAGGTCAAGTGTCAGGGCATCGAGGAGACCAACGTATCCCGTTGCGACGCCGTATGCTGAGACCTCCCTCCCTTGCGCGGCGAGCATCCGATCCGCCGGGCCTTTGAGTGCTTTACCGCCAACGATCGGTGAGACAGCGATTGTGACCGCACGACTGGCGACCAGCGCATCCCGCAATCCCGGTACGGCGAGGATCGGCCCGATGCTGACGAGGGGATTGGAGGGGCAGACGATAATCGTGTCGGCCTGTGCCAGTGCGTCCGCGACCTCCGGCGTCATCCGTGCCTCTTCGATCCCCGCGAACCGGACCTGCGTGACGCGATCTTCGTGGCGGCGGCGTACGAAATAGTCCTGGAAGTCGCGCCATCCTTCCGGCGTCTCAACTTCCGTCCCGACCCGCTCATCGCACATCGGCAGCACGCGGGCGCGAATGCCGAGCGGTGCGGTGAGGGCAGCCGTCACGTCCGTCAGTCGTTGCCCGGCGCGCAATGCCACCGTGCGCTTCAGGTGCGTTGCGAAATCCGCATCACCGAGGCGAAACCAGACATCCTCGCCGTATCGTTCCAGCATGCCAAACGTCGTGAAGGTATCGTTCACGACGCCCCAGCCCATCGCCGGATTGGCGAGACCGGCGAGTGTGTACATCACCGTATCGAGGTCCGGGCTGATGTGGACGCCGAACAGTTCCAGATCATCGGCGGTATTGCCGATGATCGTCAGGGTATCGGGCGGCAGAACCCGATAGAGGCCGTCGGCGAGTTTGGCCCCGCCGACGCCCCCCGCGAGCGCGACGATCTTCACGCCGCGCCGCCCGCCGCTGCCGTCGCCTGCGTTGCCGCCTTTTCCGGCCACTTCAGATGGGGAATGACGTGCTTGCCCATCCCCTCGATCCATTCCGTCTGATTCTTGCCGACATTGTGGACGTAGACCTCGTCGAAGCCGAGGTCTACATATTTCTGGACATGGGCGCGGTGCTGCTCCCAATCGGCGGACATCAGGACGCGGTTCTTGAAGTTCTCCGGGTGGATATACTTCGCCATCGCCGCGAAGTCCTCAGGATTGCGCACGTCGGCCTTCGGCCACGGCATACCGCCATTCGGCCATTCTCTGACCGCCTGGTCAATCGCCGCTTGATCCGTCGCCGCCCACGACGTGTGGATCTGGATCAGTTTCGGCATCGTCGCCGGGTCCTTGCCCGCCTCGCGCGCGCCCCGCTCGAACCGCTCGAACAAGCCCTTGATCTTCTCATCCGCCGCGCCGACGGTAATCAGGCCGTCTACGGTCTTGCCCGTGCGCTGCGCGGTAACGGGGCCACCCGTGGCGATGTAGATCGGCGGCGGGGTGTCCGGCATCGTGTAGAGTTTGGCCGATTCGAGGGTGAAATACTCGCCCTTGTGCTTGACGACCTTGCCGGTGAAGAGTTTCTGGATGATCTCGACCGCTTCGGTCATCATCGCGAGGCGCGTTGGCGCTTCGGGCCAGACACCGCCGATGATGTGCTCGTTGAGCGCCTCGCCGCTGCCGAGGCCGAGGTAGAAGCGACCGGGGAACATCGCCTCGGTCGTCGCGGCGGCATGCGCGACGACCGCCGGATGGAAGCGGAAAGTCGGGCAGGTGATACCCGTGCCGAAGCGCATCGTCTTTGTCGCATGGCCGAGCGCACCGAAAAAGGTCCAGACAAATGCCGCCTGCCCCTGTTCCGGCGTCCACGGATGGAAATGCTCGGAGGCGAAGACGCCTCCGAAGCCGACATCCTCCGCCTCCTGGCACCAACACACGAGATCATTCGGATGAAACTGTTCGAGGGAAGCCGAGTAGCCGATGAAGCCCATTGTTCGTATCCTTTCTTACCTAACCCCCGGCCCCTTCCCGCGAGGAAGGGGTGACTCATCGCAATACCGAGGCGTTTGGCGAAGCGTCCCGATCTATCGGAGGCTCACTCCCCTTCCTCGCGGGAAGGGGCCGGGGGTTAGGTTTCCCTAGAACCCGCGCTCCAGCACGCCCTCGATCGTCATCCGCAGCGTAATACGGTGCTCCTTGCGGAAGTTCGGTATGGATTCCCGCGCGCGTTCCGGGCCATTATAGCGTGCGGCGAGGCGGGCGATGTCCGCTTGCGCGGTCTCAACCGTATCATTGAGCGTCACCGGGCCGCGCAGTGTGACGAACCGCTGCCCGTCCTCGATGCAAAGCGAGATACGCGGGTCACGGGTGAGGTTGCGATCCTTCAAGCGGCCCTGCGCGGTATTCATCATAATCTCGTCGCCCTGGAGTTCATACCACATCACCGTCTGCTGTGGCGATCCATCCTTGTTGATCGTTGCCAATACGGCAAACCGCTTCTCGCCCAGGAATTGCCGCGCTGTGTCCGTCAGTTGCGCTGCCAATCGTGCCTCCTGCTATGAAACCTCGCTGCCAACTGCTGACCATCCCTCACACCCAGTGGACAAACTCGACCTTGTTGCCGTCCGGATCGCGATAAAAGGCATTCATCACCTTGCGCGCGACGCCGGGAATCGTCCGTGTATCGAGCGGGGTTTCGGCGATGTATCCGGCGGCATCGAGCCGCGCGCAGATTTCCGCGATGTTTTCGACGGCAAGGCCGATATGGTCGAAGACGCCATAGGGATGCGTGCCGGGGTCCTCCGTCCGCTTCGCCAGTTGCACACCTGGCAGCCAGTAAAAGATCGGCGCGTCATCCGTGCCGCTTCGCCGGAGAACCGGCAGCCCGATCAGATCGCGATAGAATCCGAGCGCCGTATCGAAATCGTTCACCTTGATGCAGACATGCAGGTTCGCGCTGTCAACCCGCGCCACAAACCCCTCAGCCACACTCACCTCCTCTTGGCGAAACCACAAAGCGCAGAGCGCGCAGAGACCACAGAGGACACAGAGGACACAGGGAGAAAACGGGGGAATTTTGTTTTCTATTCCTTCCTTTTCTTCTCTGTGCTCTCTGTGTCCTCTGCGGTCTCTGCGCTCGTTCCGATGTCATTCTACAGGTTTTGTGGCGGCAAGGCGCGGAAGAAGGAGGATGTATTCGTCTGTTTCCTGTTTCCCGCGATGTGCGCGCTCGTGCCGGGTGCGGTACAATCTGTTTCTGGGTCGTGGTGCGGCGCATGCTGCGAAAGGTCGGGAGGCGATGGGGATGAGCGGGGAACGCATCCTCGTTGTGGAGGATGAGCGCGCCATCGCCAATGTCTTGCGGCGCGGGCTGGCATTGGAGGGTTACACCGTGGAGGTGGCCGATAATGGTCGCGCCGCGCTCGACGCCGTGCGGGACCGTCCGCCGGAACTCGTCGTCCTCGATGTGATGCTGCCGGACATTGATGGGTTGGAAGTCGCGCGGCGCCTGCGCGAGGCGGGTGAGCGCGCCCCGGTGCTGATGCTCACCGCGCGGGATGGCGTCGCGGATCGCGTGCGCGGCCTCGATGCCGGCGCGGACGATTACCTCGCCAAACCCTTCGCCTTTGAGGAACTGCTCGCCCGCGTGCGCGCCTTGCTCCGCCGCGCCGCCGCGCCAACCGAGGGTGCGAACCATGTCGAGGCGCTGAAGTTTGCCGATCTTGCCGTGGACCTCGGCACGCGGGATGTCCGGCGTGGCGGCCACGCGATTGAACTGACGGCGCGCGAGTTCGATCTGCTCGTCCTCTTCCTGCGTAACCCCCGGCAAGTGCTCCCGCGCGATCTGATTATGGATCGTGTCTGGGGGGACGACTTCTACGGCGAGTCGAATGTTCTCGAAGTCTATGTCCGCGCCCTGCGCACAAAGTTGGAGGAGCAGGGCGAAACCCGGCTCATTCACACGGTACGCGGCGTTGGCTATACCCTGCGCGAGCGAGAGATTGCCTAGCGCGAGGGGGAACGCATCCCAATGTCCATCCGTCTCCGTCTCACCCTCTGGTACACCGCGATCCTCTTTGTGACATTGAGCGCCTTCGCGGTCGTCATCTATCGGGGTTTGGATCGCTCATGGCGCAGCGATCTGGATAACACCATCAGTACACGCGCCGGGGAAGCATATGGGCGCATTCTCATTGATCAGCGGAATCAGGTTGCCCTCGTGCCACCGTCTTCATTGCTCGATCCGCTCGCACTCGATGGCGTATACATTCAATATGTTGACGATCAGGGCAAGGATGTCAGCCATTCCAGCAACCTGAAGTCACCAATTATGCTGTCACACGATGACGTTCAGGCGATCAAGAATCGGCAATTCACGTACCTGACACTCTCCACGGCAGATGGAGCAAAGGTGCGCGCGTTTCTCTATCCCGTTGCTATTCCGCTCAGCGCGCCACCGATTGGCGCGGTCTTTGCCGCGAAACCGACCGCTCCACTCGCGGCAACGCTTCGCAAGGCGCAAATCCTGCTTGCGGGCGGCGTGCTGCTCGCGACGCTGATGCTCGCCGTGATCGTCTATGCGGTAGCGAAGACGGCGTTGCGGCCCGTTGGGCGGATGGCGCGGGACGCGGCGGGTATTCAGGAGGCGCAGGACCTCTCGCGTCGCGTCATGGTGCCACGGACAGGCGACGAGGTCGCGGACCTCGGCCAGACCTTCAATGGTATGCTTGGACGGCTGGCGGTGGTCTTCGATGCGCAACGCCGCTTTATCGCGGACGCCTCGCACGAACTGCGCACGCCGCTGACCGCCATCCGGGGCAATGCTGACCTGCTGCGGCAGCACGGCGAGCGGATGGAGGAGAGCGAGCGCGCCGAAGTACTCGACGACATGGCGACCGAGGCGGAGCGGATGAGCCGTCTGATCAGCGACCTCCTCGCTCTCGCCCGCGCGCAAGCCGGCGAGCAGTCACAGCCCGCTCCTGTCCGCTTCGATGAAGCGGTGGACGGCGCGGTACGCGCGGCACGTGGGCTGGCGCACGGTCATGACATTATCTATTCCCCGGCAGGCGACCAATTGCTCGTGATGGGGGATCCCGACCGCCTGAAGCAACTGGCGCTCATTCTGCTCGACAATGCGATCAAATA
>JALYUS010000757.1 GCA_030853625.1 Chloroflexota bacterium | reverse complement strand
CTGCCGCAAGAGCCGCGCGGCAGAGCGCGTCTCGCCCATTCCCTGCGCATAGAAGCGAACGCCCTCCTCGCCCGCCCAGACGACGAGACAGCCGTTATCCGCCAGGGCGCGGATCGCGGCGTGGCTGACGCTCGTGCCGGGGCCGAGCATGAGCAGGGCGAGGGACGCGCAGGGGACGGGCACCTTGCCATTCGTGTCGTAGATCGCGATCCCTTTCGCCTCCTGCTCGATCTTTGCGTGCTCGACGTAGAGATAACTCCAGCCATCGCGGATTTTCGGCAGCAGGTGCAGATCCATGCTCGTGCTCATGTCGTACTCCTCGGTTGTAAAAGTGCGGAGGATCAGCGATCAGCAGACCGTAGAGAGATAGGAACCGACGGCTGTGCTATAGGCGTGCCGGGGCGACGGAGAGGAGGCCGAAGCCGTATGCCTTGCCGCGCCCGACGCCGTCCGCGAGTGTGCGGCGAAAGAGGGCGGCGTCGCGAACAGTGAGGCGGCCCTCGAAACGGACGGAGCCGAGGGTGCGGTGGCTGTCCCCCCGGACATCCGGCTCCGGCACGATCCGGACATCCGGCACGTCCACGGTGCCGATCACCGCGCCATCCACCGCGCGGCGGGCGACATGAACGAAGACCGGATCGAAGCCGCCCCGCTCTCCCGCGCGGATGAGCCATTCCATCTGCTTCACGGGATCACGCAGCGCCTTCCGATGGGCATTCATGAGCTGACCACCTTCGGGGCGTTCGCCCGCGATCTTGGTCGGGTTAGCGCGCAGGCGGAAGGTGAGCGTCTGGCCCGCCACGATGCGGTCGTAGAGGGCGACGACGGGCTTTGTCTCGTTCTCGACGCACCACGCGGGGAGGTCCGCCCAGTTCGGCTCTTTGATGGACTGCGCGAGGATACAGACACGCGCCGCGCGCGACGGCTCGACGCGGTAGAGCAGCCCGATCGCCGCACGCGGATTCGGCTCCTCAAGAGAAGGGAAGGCGCGCATCAGCGTCGTGTGCAGCATATGGCAATCGCCGAGCGCGCGTCGCGCGTTGCGGTCACGCAGATTGAGCGTCAGTTTCGAGAGATACATCTGCTCCTCCTCTCGGTTGTCGCAGACTCACGAGTGAGACGAACTCTGTTTCTACATAGCGGACACGAAACTCCCGTCTCCCCAGTGCGAACGAGACCGGCACATCCTGCCGCCGCGCCCCGTCCCCGTCCGTGGATTCGAGCACAAGGCGAAGTTGATCCGGCTTCCGCTCGCTTGGTCTGCGGTATCCCAGCCACGGATATTCCTTGAGTATGTCTCTGACATCACCTTCGACGATCCCGCTGGGGTCTCCAGATGCGGGATCGTCCGGCAGGCGCACGGATATGGCGGGGACAAATGCCTTGCGCCCCAGGCAGAGCGACCAGCGCGGCGCGGCGAGGGCGTCGTTGAGCATATGCAATATGCCCTCATCTTCTCCGCTCAGGCCGACGAGGAAGTCCGCGTCCGCGAGGTAGTAGCGGTCGGAGAGTACCGTACCCCCCGGTTTGCCGTCCGCCTTCGCGACGCCGTAGCCTGCGTCCGCGCGGCGGTGCCAGCCGCCGGCGGTCTGATAATCACGGCGCAGCGCCCCCTCATGCTCTACCCGCACCCCCATCTCGAGCGCGGCGAGATCGGCGACGGATTCCTCGCGCGGGCGACCGAGCGCGGCGCACAGGAGGCCGATGACGCCGCTCTTGGATGGCTCCAGCCCGGTGTCGCGCTCGCGAAACTGGCTTTGCGTCCCCCACGACTGCATCGGCCCCGCGAGCCGCATCAGCAGCGTCTTCATGCCTGCGCCGCCGCGAGCGCGCGATCAACGAGCGTATCCACATCCGGCACCTCGTCGCGCAGGGTGATGTCCGGCAGATCGTGGGAGGCACACCACCATGTGCCGCGAATAGCGCGCGTGCTGTACATCTTCGCGATCCCTGCCCACTCCGTATCGAGCCGCGCGATGGACGCCTTCACGAGATCGTCCGCGTGTTGCGGCACGGGGCGCACGAAGGCATTGGCGAGCGACCAGGTCCCCACGTTCCGCACCACCGCGAGGACGAATGAGGGCGGGTTTTGCGCCGCCATGCTGTTCTGCTTCCCCGCTGGGATCGCCGTCACGAAGGCGCGCACGAACGCCTCCACTGTCTGCCGGACTGCCGCCGCATCCTTGCCGAGATTCGTGGAGAGTTGGTCGAGGTCCACATTCGCGTACCGATAGAAGCAGGCGGAGTTGAACTCGACGGTGCCGATCATCCCCGCGCCGGTCTCCTCTTTCGGGTTGAGGTCGTCCACGGCGGTGTAGTAGTCGAACTCGATATCCGTCTTATGCGTGGAGATGGCATGCGCCACCTGGCAGGCGGCGTCGGTATTGATGTCAGCGTTGTCTGCAACCATCCGCCCGAAGAGGGCAATGTCTGCCGCTTTGCCGCCGTCCATTGCTGCTATCAGGGCCGCCTTTACTGTCCCGGTGATGGCGCTCTTCGCTTCTTTCTTCGCGTTCCGACCGCTCTTCGCCGCGCCATCGCCCACCGCGCCGCTCTCCCCCGCGTCCCGGAGTTGCACACAGGCCGCCGCCAGTGCATCAAGTTCGCGGGGGCCGACGAACAACAGGTATTGCGTCTTGTCCTCATCGAGTTTCAGACCAAGACCGCCGAGCGCTCGCTCGATCAGCGGCTTCGACCCATCCTTGGCGATGCCTTCTTTTTCTAATCGTTTGGTCAACTCCTCAACAATGCGCTTGGTACGCGTGCCGATATCCGCCTTGTCCGGCAGGAGGCCACCGTCGCGGAACTCCATCCGCATCGCCCGCTTAAAAGCCTGGCTGGAGACGCGGGCGCGGCGGTACCCACCGAAGATGCAGTCCTTCGGCGCACCGGTGTCATCGCGGTTCAAGTTCGAGGGCGCGAAGTTCTGGATGGCGTGCAGTTCGATCAACATGGTGGTTAGTCTCCTTCTTGTTCGAGCGATGCGAATCCTGCATCGTCGTCGGCCTGTTCAGTATCGGCTTCGTCATCGGCGGGCTTCGTGGGCGGGCGATACCAATATGCCTTCGCCCATCGCAATTGCGTCCTCTTCTCCGCATCCCAGCGGAGGATGTCATCGAGCAATGTCGCCCAATCAATCGGGGTGTCGTCCAAGAGATTCACGGCATAGCGCAGATG
>JALYUS010000249.1 GCA_030853625.1 Chloroflexota bacterium | reverse complement strand
GTTCATGGCCGAGTTCGAGCAGGAATGCGCGGATGAAGGGATTATTCTCTGGGTCTTGCCGCCGCACAGGCCGAAACTCAATGGGCATGTCGAACGGATGAACCGGACGTTTCGGGAAGAATGGTGGCAGTGTTATGACGGAGAAACGGATGTCCTGAACATGCAGGAAGCGGGACGGGAAGGAGAGACGGTGTACAATGTGGTTCGACCGCACCAGAGCCTCGGGATGCGTACCCCGGTCGAGTTCCTCGCTGATCGTTTCAGCATCCATCCGTAGCGGACGTACCGAACTCATACAGGCGGTTGACCATTGGGGGTGCATGGGCTATGCTGATACGTATTCGGGGTGTGGCGCAGCCCGGTAGCGCACCTGCTTTGGGAGCAGGGGGTCGGAGGTTCAAATCCTCTCGCCCCGACCAGACAAATCCGGTGATAGCAAGGAAAACCGCCCCATAGCATTGGGGCGGTTTTCTCGTGTTTGGGCGATTACTCCACGGTCGCTCACGCGCCCCTATTCGCACAGGCGATTCATAGCGACTGCAACGATGCGCGGCGGGAGACCTGATGCGCCCGGCGGCATGGCACCGCTACGGCTTATTCGCGTGCGGCTTCGCCGGTACTGACGCGTCGGGCAAGTCGGGCATCTTGAAGTTGGGCCGGGTGTACTTCGGTAGCCGCTCCACCTTCCTGCCCACCTGCGGCCGCGCCACCACCGACCGAGAACGCATCAGCCCTGAATATGCGCATGCTATACTTGAAATAACGTCTGCGTGTTTCTTGTTGCGCTGTTTAACGAGTGAAACACCGCAACGTGTTTTTCGTATCTCATACAGGTAGCCGCACATGGGTGCGCATTGGATTGATGAAAGCGAATCGAACGATGACGGTAACGGAATCACCAACGACGCATGATGACCAGATAATCCTCGCGGCAATCGCGCATACCAATCACCGAACGGCGATCTACCATCACGCTCCGCCGATTCAGGATGCCGATGAATTGGTGCTGATCGAGCGGGCCATCGCGGGCGACGAGCGGGCCTTCGCCGAACTCGTCACACGCTATCAGACGGCGGTCTACAACCTCGCCTACCGGATGCTCAACGACGCCGGCGAAGCCGAAGATGCCGCGCAGGAAGTCTTTTTGCGCATCTATCGGCGTCTCGCGACGTATGATGCCGACCACCGCTTCTCGACATGGGTGCTCTCGATCGCCAGTCACTACTGCATTGATTTGTTGCGAAGGAAGCGGCCCTGGCTCGTCCCGCTCGAAAATATTTCGAACTGGATGCGGGCGCGCTCGCGCGGGCCGGAGGCGGCGGCGTTGGCGCAGGAGCAGCAGGATACGGTGCGCAACCTGCTCGCGAAGTTGCCCGAACACTACCGGCTCGTGCTGCTCCTGCGGTACTGGCATGATCTCGGCTATGAGGAGATTGCCCAGGTCGTTGATCTCCCCGTGAGCACGATCAAGGCGCGCCTGCATCGCGCGCGCAATGCACTGGCCGCGCTGGTCAATGGCGACGGGAGGCTTGCCGATGCATTGCAAGCATACCCGTAGCCTCCTCCTGCAATCACTCGAATATCCTCTGGAAGCTGAGACGCAGCGCGGTGTTGCGACGCATGTCGCGGAATGCACCGAGTGCCGCCGGTTCGCCGAGGCGATGCACATGTGGCCTACGCATGCTGCCGCCCAGCAACGCCGACGCAGCGCGCCGGAGCTCACCGAGCGCGTGCTCGCCAATGTTCGCCCCTTGCCCCCGCCCTGGGTCTACCGGCACGAGCAGCAAAACAGGCAGATGCCGCAAGTCATCGCCTTTGTGGTCGGCGCGCTCGGTGTCTCGCTGGCCTTTCTGATGCTCTGCCTGACGTTCGTCGTGGCAATCGCGGGGAATCCGTCGCCTGGATCGGGCCGACAACAGCAATTGATGGTGCCGGAAGTGTGGCACGATGTCGAGGTCTGGATCAATGGTGTGCCGAACGACCACGCCCATGCGGCTGTGACGCTCGTCGCCGCGCTCGTGTTTATCGCGCTCGTCGTGGCATGGTTCCGTAGTCTGGCTGTACACGTTGGCCGCAACCGCTAGTAATCCGCCCTCCGAGCCGGACGCGATGCCGATGCCGATCATCCGCTTCGAGCGGGCGACGCGCCAGTACACGACGGGCCGCGGGATCGTGACGGCGCTGCACGAGGCGACGTTCTCGATCGCGCGCGGCGAGTGGGTGGCGATTGTCGGCCCATCGGGCAGCGGCAAGAGCACGCTGATGAATCTCCTTGCCGGCATTGACCGGGCCAGCGCGGGCGAGGTATGGGTCAACGGCCAGGAGTTGACGCATCTCTCGGAGGAACGGCTGGCGCGCTGGCGCGGGCGACAGGTCGGCATCGTCTTCCAGTTCTTCCAGTTAATGCCGACACTGACGGCGGTCGAAAACGTCGTTCTGCCGATGGAACTGCGCGGTCGGTGGCGTGGCGGGCGGCGGAAACGGGCGATGGCGCTCCTGGAGCGTGTCGGCGTCGCCGACCTCGCCGCCAGTTTGCCATCGCAGATGTCCGGCGGGGAGCAGCAGCGGGTAGCGATTGCCCGCGCCCTCGCCAACGATCCGGCGATTCTGCTTGCGGACGAACCGACCGGCAACCTCGACTCCGCGACGGGCGAGCGCATCATCGCCTTGCTGTCCGATCTCGCCGATGGCGAGCGCACGCTCCTGATCGTCACGCATGACGCGCGGCTGGCGTCCCGCGCGCCGCGCACGATTGGGCTTGCGGATGGCGTCATCATGCAGGACACTACGCAGGCCGATGCCGTGCCGGTCGAGACCGGAACCACGCAGGCGGAGCAGACAGATTCAGTGTAGCGGGTGGGCGCGGCGCGACGGATCGGTAGAGCACGCGCATGACGGTACTGGTCACCAAGACATTCCGCGATTTCGGCGTGCGCCGACTCCGGTCGGCGCTCTTGCTGCTCGGCATCATTATTGGTGTCGCGGGCGTCGTGGCAATCGCCTACACCGCCCGCAACCTTGCGGGGGCGCAACGCGCCGCGTATGTCTCCGCCTCACAGTCCGATCTCTTCATCGGCGTGCGGAACTTCCCGGCCGGACTTGAGAATGTCATCCAGGAGAACAACAACGTCAAAACCGTCGAATCGCGCGTCAGCGATTATCTCCAATGGTCGAACGGCGGCCCCTATCGGGACGTGTTGATCTACGGCGTGCATGATTTCAGCAACATCCAGATCAACCGCCCAACGCTGATCTCCGGGCGCTGGCCGGGCAAGGGCGAGGCGGTGCTCGATTATTCATCGCAGCGGCTGCAACCGGTTGCGATTGGGGATACGATCGCGCTCCGGGAGAGCGTCGCGACGGAACCGGTCTATGCACGCATCAGTGGCTTTACGCGCACGCCCGGCGAGGCGGACGCCTCGATTCAGGATCGCGCGACCGGCTACGCGCCCGCGTCCGACGTGCAGGCGTGGCGCAAGGAGTCGGGCGACAATGAACTGCTCGTGCGCCTCAACGAATTACGGCGGGCAACGGAGACACAGCAAGCGATCATCCGCGTGTTGGATAAGCGTGGCATCCCGCATGGGCCGGGCGTGATCCGGGATCCCCAGCAAGCGGTGGGAACAAAGGAACTCGGCGCGCTCCTGCTCCTCATGTCGGTCTTCTCGGTGATCGGCGTCGTACTGAGCGGCTTCCTCGTCTGGAATACAATGGCGGCGGTGATGTCGGAGGAGATGCGGCAGGTCGGTATCCTCCGGGCGATTGGGGCCAGCCGGTGGCAAATCCTGCGTACTTATCTCCTGCCCGCGCTCGTCGTCGGTGTTGTCGGCAGCCTTGCGGGCATCGCCGTCGGCGTGATCGGCGGCGGCGCGCTGGCCGGGTTTCTCGGTGGCCTGATTGGTCTCGCCTTGCCGCCGTTCACGCTCGCGCCGCGCGAGATACTGCTCGGCGTGCTGATTGGCCTGGGCATCGGGATTGGCGCGGCGATCTTCCCCGCCTGGCAGGGAACGCGGGTCACGGCGCTCGAACTGCTGCGGAACTACGGCATCCGCGCTGATTACGGCGTCGGCTTCGTGCAGCGTTTCCTCGCGCGTCTGCGGGGAACGAGCGCGATGCTGACGATGGGGGTGCGCAATATCTGGCGGCGGCGCGTGCGCTCGGTCGTGACGATGCTCGTCGTCGGTATCGGCGCGGCGGCGTTTATCGGCACGCAAGCCTTGAACGGCTCGGTGTCGCATACGATTGACACGCTCTACGCCACGTACGCCGCCGACGCCTGGCTGAGTTTCAACCAGCCGATGAATGTGCAGTTCACCGGGGAACTGGCCCGCGATCGTGACATCGTGGCGTCGGAAGGGTGGGTGCGCGACGATGCCTATGTCCAGCAGACGCTGACCGATCTCTGGGGCATTCCGGCCGACACGCAACTCTATCTGCACGCGATGACGGACGGGCGGTGGTTTCGCGCCCACGATCCCAACGAAGTCGTCGTGACGGCGAATCTCGCGCGCAGTCTCGGCTTGCATACCGGCGATCCGCTCACCGTCGTCTTCCGCAAGCGGCAGCAGACCTACAGCATCGTCGGGATCGTGAATGACGAAAGCACCTATCTCGGCAGCCGCGCGACCGGCAAGGTCTTCATGACGCCGGAGAACGCGAACAACCTCCGGGGGCGCGCCGACCGTGCAGACTTCTTCGCGGTCCGGTTCACGGACTCATCCCCGAATGGCGTCAATGCGGCGTTACGACGGGTCGAGCAACAGTTCCGCGTCTACGAGCCGCAAGCGCTTGCCGCCTATGAGGATCGCGCGAATACGCAGAACACGACCCGTATTCTTACCGTGCTGCTCGACGCGATGGTGGTCGTCGTCGCCGTCATCGGCGTGGTCGGCCTGATCAACACGCTCATTCTCAATATCACCGAGCGGCGGCGCGAACTGGGCATTCTGCGTTCGATTGGCGCGGGTGGCGGGGCGCTGATCCGCCTGCTCGTCAGCGAGGGGATTGTGCTCGGCGCGCTCGGCTACGGAATCGGGCTTGTCGGTGGCTACGCGCTCGCCCGGTACCTCGTCGCACTCGCCGGAGCGGAACTCTTCCGCATGCAGTTCACGCTTTCGCCGTTCGTGCTCCTGCTGACCGGCGCTCTGACGCTCGTCGTCGCGGCGGGCGCGAGCGTCGCGCCCGGTGTCCTCGCGGCGCGGCTCCGGCCAATTGAGGCGGTCCGCTATGAATAAGCGGGTCGCAGTGGCATTCGGAGTGCTGCTCGTCGTGGCCGTTGTCGGCGCCGCTG
The DNA here is from genome assembly GCA_030853625.1 of Chloroflexota bacterium. Lineage (GTDB taxonomy): Bacteria > Chloroflexota > Chloroflexia > Thermomicrobiales > JALYUS01 > JALYUS01. The sequence goes on along the minus strand of JALYUS010000249.1, from coordinate 995 downwards.
TCTGGGCGGGGTTCTTCCGCACGAAAGGGGGGAGTGTCCATACCGTGACGGTCGAGAAACGGGCCGCACTGAGCGCGACCGTGCAGGCGACCGGGAAAGTGGATGTCGCCGGGAAACTGCCCATCCCGCTCCCGCAAGCGGGCACAATTCGCGTCCTGGCCGTCACGGTCGGTGACACGGTTCGGACGGGCGATTTGATTGCGGCGCTGGACGACACGCGCCAGCGTCAGGACCTGCAAGCGGCATCGGATGCCCTCGACGCGGCGCAGTACGGTTTGACGAATGCGCGCGCGCGCGGCACGGGGGACACCGCCGGCCGCGCGGCAATTGTCAGCGCTGAAGCGACGGTGCAGGACGCTCAGCGGCGGCTCGACGCGGCGCGTGGCGCGCTTCGACAAACGCTCGTCCTCGCGCCGATTGACGGCACGATTTTGTCGGTGTCGGTGGTCGAGAAGGGCATCTACAATCAAGGGCAGGAAATCGCGCAGGTCGCGAACCTGCAAAACCTCACCCTGACCGTTGATCTAGACGAACTCGACGTGCCGCGTCTTGGCGACAATCGCGCGGCAACAATTACCTTCGATGCCTTTCCCGGTAAGGAGATTATGGGAACGCTTGCCTCCGTCGCGCCAATCGCGACGAACCGGGGTGGCCGAACGGTCTATGAAGGGAATGTGACCTTCACGCGCCCACCCGACCTCGCGCTGCGACCGGGGATGGGCGCGGATGTCACCGTCGCGACGCGCACCGAGCAGAATGTTCTTGTCGTCCCGGACCTCGCGGTGGAGACAATTGGGGCGAAGACGTTTCTGACCGTCCTCCACGACGACGGCTCCCGCGCACGCGTTGAGGTGCAAACGGGCATCCGCGCGAACGGTGTGATTGTAATTGCCAGCGGTGTCAGCGAAGGCACGCGCGTCGTCGTGCCGTAGGGCGTCTAATGCATTTCAGTCAAGGATAATTTCCCGGTGGTCGCAGGCTGGAAAGCCTGCGAC
>JALYUS010000731.1 GCA_030853625.1 Chloroflexota bacterium | reverse complement strand
TTGAAGCGGATCGCCGCCACGCTCGCGGCGCGCGATGGGGACGCGCTCGGCGGCAACGATCTGAAGAAGGCGGCGATGGAGCGCGTCTTCGGCTTTGAAATCCTGCCCGCGCCCTTCGTCGTCGCGCACCTGCAACTTGGGCTGCTGCTGCAAAACCTCGGCGTGCCGCTCTCCGGGCAGCCGGACGCGGCGGGCCTGCACGAGCGTGTTGGCATCTACCTGACCAACGCCCTCACCGGCTGGGAGCCACCGACGGGGCCGAAGCAGCAGATTCTCGGCCTGCCGGAGTTGGAGCAGGAGCGCGACGCCGCCGCGCACGTCAAGCGCGACACGCCGATCCTCGTCATCCTCGGCAACCCGCCGTACAACGGCTTCGCCGGGCTGGCCGTCGCCGAGGAACGCGACCTCTCCAACGCCTACCGCGTCGCGAAGACGACGAAGCAGCCGCAGGGACAGGGATTGAACGATCTCTACATCCGCTTCTACCGAATGGCGGAGCGGCGCATCGCGGAGACGACCGGCAAGGGCGTCGTCTGCTTCATCTCGAACTACTCGTGGCTGGACGGTCTCTCCTTCACGGCGATGCGCGAGCGGTATCTGGAGACGTTCGACAAGGTGTGGATTGATAATCTTCATGGCGACCGTATCATCTCGGAGTATGCGCCGGACGGAAAAACGAGCGAGACGGTTTTTGCAACACAGGGAACATCGCCCGGTATCAAGATCGGGACGGCCATTGCGCTGTTCACGAGAAGTACGGGAACCGGAGCATGCGAAATTCGTTACCGTGATTTGGATCAAGCACGCGCCGCCGACCGTCGCGCTGCGCTCCTTGATAGCGCGAATAATCCTGATCTCGACAAGGTTTATCAACCGCTGCTACCCGCTTCCGGCCTCGGTCTTCCGTTCAAACCTCGTCTCATTGGTGAGACCTATCTTTCGTGGCCGCTCCTGCCCGATCTCTTCCCCATCTCCTTCCCCGGCGTGAAGACGAGCCGCGATGATGTCGTCGTAGACATTGATAAAGAACGGCTTGTGCAGCGGATGGAGCAGTATTTCGATCCACAGATCAGTAATGATGCGATGCGCCATATCGCGCCGGGCGCAATGGAAAGTATTGGATCGTTCCATGCAGTTCAGGTTCGTGACTATTTACTGAAACGCGGATTCCTGTCTGGATACATCGTTAGGTATTCTTACCGTCCATTCGACACGCGCTGGCTCTACTGGGAACCTGAAACAAATCTCCTCGACAGGAAGCGCGAGGAATTCTTACCGCAGATATTCGATGGAAATGTATGGATTGAAGCGCGCCAGAAGCAGCCGATGGAGCATTTCGATCGGGGCTACTTTGTGCGGACGCTCGCTGATAACTTTGGCAACGGTCTTTCAAACTACTTCCCACTTTATATCCGTAGCACGCAGCAAAAATCGCTCTTTGATACTGCGGCAACGGATGAACCGAAGCCGAATCTGAGCGATGATGCGAAACGGTATCTCGCGGCGATGGCGGCGAGCGCGGAAGACCTTTTCTACTCCGCGCTCGCCCTCCTCCATGCTCCCACCTATCGCGCGGAGAACGCGGGCGCGCTCCGGCAGGATTGGCCCCGCGTGCCACTGCCCGCTGATCGGGAGATGTTGCTTGCCTCCGCCGCGCTGGGACGGCAGGTCGCGGCGCTGCTCGACACGGAGCAGGCCGTCCCCGGCGTGACGACCGGCACAATCCGCCCGGAACTGCGCGGCATTGGCCCGATTCGGCGCGTTGATGGCGGCCAATATATGCAGCCGGACGACCTCGCTGTCACCGCCGGATGGGGCCACGGCGGCAAGGGCGGCGTGACGATGCCCGGCAAAGGCCGCCTCGTCGCGCGCGACTCCACCGCCGACGAACGCGCGGGATGGCCCCCATCCCCAACCCCTCCCCCGCAAGCGGGAGAGGGAAGCATGTTTGCGTATCTGGGGGCGGAGACGCGCGATGTCTATTTGAACGAGGTTGCCTATTGGGCGAATGTGCCGGCGCGGGTCTGGGAATACACGATTGGCGGCTATCAGGTGATGAAGAAATGGCTCTCGTATCGCGAGCAACCGCTGCTCGGTCGCCCGCTCACCCCGGAGGAGGCGCGCGACGTGACACGGATGGCCCGCCGCATCGCCGCCC
>JALYUS010000719.1 GCA_030853625.1 Chloroflexota bacterium | reverse complement strand
ACACCCGCTGGCCTGGCGGACGTATTTGTCGAGATGGCGGCGCAACTCCGCCGCTCGACGGTGCAGGTGCGCGGTCGCCGGGAGCCCTTTGGGCAGCATGGTGGCGGCTCCGGCGTCATCTGGCGGGCGGATGGCCTGATTCTCACGAATGCCCATGTCGCACGCGGCCCGCAGGCATTGATCGAGCTCGCCGATGGCCGGAAATTCGCGGCGACCGTCACGGCGCGGGACGAGCGGCGCGATCTCGCCGCGTTGCAGGTGGACGCGACCGATCTCCCGGCGGCGGTGATCGGTGATTCCGATGCGCTCCGCGTCGGGGCGCTCGTCCTCGCGGTCGGCAACCCCCTCGGCCTGACGGGCGCGCTGACCACGGGCGTCGTCCATGCGGCGGCGTCACCGGACGGCCCACGGCAGCATGGCTGGGTGCGGGCGGATGTCCGGCTCGCACCCGGCAACTCCGGTGGTCCGCTGGCGGACGCTGCGGGGCGAGTGATCGGCATTAACAGCATGATCGCCGGTGGCCTCGCCCTCGCTGTGCCGAGTAACGCCGTCGAACGCTTCCTGCGTGGCACGGCGGCCCGCCCTGCGCTCGGCGTGACGATGCGGCCCGTTCGCCTGCCGCTCGGCGGGAAGACCGTCTTTGGTCTGCTGATTATGGACGTGGCGGCGGGTGGCCCGGCGGAAACGGCGGGATTGCTGACTGGCGATGTGCTGATCGGCACGGGCGGCGCGCTCTTTGTCCGGCCTGATGGCCTGATGCACGCGCTCGACGATGCCGCACCGGATGACATACTCCGGCTCGACATCGTGCGGGGTGGGCGGCGCATCGTCATTGACGCGCGGGTCGGCGCGGCGGAAAGCGACGAGGCACAGGCGGAAGCGGCGTGACGCGGGTGCTGGTCGTTGCGCCATCGGCGGTCGTGCGGGCGGGGCTGGAGGCAGTAGTCGCCTCCAGTCCTCGCCTCGCCGTCGTCGGGCAGGTCGCCAGTATCGAGGCGGCGGCACTGGCGAGTGAGACGCTCCTGCCCGATGTCGTGCTCGTTGAACATGAGTGGGATGACGCGTTGCTCGTGCCGGGCCTGCTCGCCCTCGGTGCGGGCAGTCACATCCCGGCGGTCGTCGTGCTGACGGAGCATCTGTCCGCACTCTGGGCGGCGGTCGCCCTTCGTTCGCGTGTGCGGGCGGTCTTGCCGCGCGAGGCGACGGCGGCGGAGATCATCGCGGCGGTGGAGGGGGCGGCGGCGGGGCTGGTGGTGCTCCATCCCGCTACCGCCGAGGCGGCGCTCGCCGCGCTGGCATCCATGCCAACGACAGCGGCGCTCGATGCCCCGGCGCAGATCCTGACGCCGCGCGAAATCGAGGTGCTGCACATGCTCGCGGAAGGGCTGGGCAATAAGACGGTGGCGCGGCGGCTCGGCATCTCTGAGCACACTGTCAAGTTCCACGTCGGCTCGATCTTTTCCAAACTGAATGTCTCCAGCCGCACCGAGGCAGTCACCGTCGGCGTGCGGCAGGGGTTGGTGATGCTCTGAGCGGGAACGAGTAGCGAGAGGATGCCGGGATGCCGCTTGTGCTTTATACTCATTACTCATTACTCGCCGCTCGTTAAGTTGTTGGAGGTTAGGTGCGTACCGAAGAGGCCGAACGCGTTGGCGAAGAGAAAGAGACCGGTCGGCTTGAGGCATTCAGTGACGGCGTCTTCGCGATCGCGGTGACGCTGCTTGTGCTCGAACTGCGCGCCCCGCTGCCGGACACACTTCAGGGCGAGCGTTTGCTGCACGCGCTGCTGCACCAGTGGCCCTCGTATCTCGCCTTCGTGACGAGCTTCGTGACGGTGCTGATTGTGTGGATCAATCATCACAATCTTTTCAAGATGATCCGCCGCACCGACCATAATGTACTGCTCCTCAACGGGTTTCTCCTGCTTATTGTCACCTTCATTCCCTTCCCGACCAATGTCCTCGCGGAGTATATCCAGAAGCCCGATGCGCGTACGGCGTCGGTCTTTTATGCCGGCACCTTCCTCGCGATGGCAATCGCCTTCAACCTTCTCTGGCGCTACGCGTCGCACGACGGGCGGCTGCTCGCGCGCGATGCGGATATGCGGTTGGTCCGCATCATCAACAAGCAGTTCCAGATTGGCCCCCTGACCTATGTCCTCTGCGTCGTCGGCGCCGTTATCAATGCGGTCGCCGGGTTTGCGCTCGTCACTGCGCTCGCGGTCTACTGGGCCTTGCCGGAGCATCTGCGGCCGGGGCCGGGGCGGGACGAATAGAATGGAGCGCGGCAGTGTTGTACCGAATATGAAGATGCGCTCTGTCGGACTACGTGCAATCAAATTGACGGCACTGCCGCGCACGATGGGAGCGGCGGAGCGGGTATGGGGCATCGTTTTCCGTATCCGTCTGACACGATTCACCGTAAATCACATCATGAAGCGAGGCGCGGATACTTTGAACGCACATGAAACGATCCGCAACGAAGTGCTCAGTTGGCCGGGCGTGACGGAGGAGCCGCATCGCTTCGGCGGCATGGAGTTCCGCCTCGGCAAGCGCGAACTCGGTCATCTGCACGGCGATTACCTCGCCGATCTGCCGTTTCCCGTTCGCATCCGCGAAGAACTGGTGCGGGAAGGCAAGGCGATGCCGCATCACATCCTGCCACAGAGCGGCTGGGTCAGTTACCCGATCCGCGATAGATACGCCGTTCCCGGCGCCCTCGACCTCTTCCGCCTCGCCTACAACCGGGCAACCAGGACACAGTACGGAAGCACAGAGCACACAGAGCACACAGAGAAACGCGCGGAAGCGGGAAGGAACGAAGAGGCAGGAGACTGAAAGCATAGCATAGATGGAAGAGGACTTGTTTCTTCATCTTTCTCTGCATTTTCTCTGTGCGCTCTGTGCTTCGTATCCTCACTTCATCCACCGATCACTTCCCCGTGTATAATCGCTCGAACGGATTTCGCACAGCACGAAAGGGGCGGCACGATGAAGGCGGCGAACGACTTCAAGGCGTTTATCCTCCGGGGCAATGTCGTTGATCTGGCGGTCGGTATCATCATCGGGGCGGCGTTCGGAACGGTAGTGTCCGCCTTCGTCAAGGACCTCATCACGCCTTTGATCGCGGCGATCGGTGGCAAACCAGACTTCGCTGCGCTCGGCTTCACGATCAATCACAGCCGTTTCCTTCTGGGGGATTTCATCAACGCAGTCGTCTCGTTCTTAATCATCGCGCTCGTCGTCTTCTTCTTTGTCGTCCGGCCGGTCAATGCACTGATGAACCTGCGGAAGACCGAGACGCCCGCCATCGCCAAGACGCGCGAGTGCCCGTACTGCCTGAGCAGCATCCCGATTGCGGCGAGCCGGTGCGCCTTCTGTACGCAGGAAGTGCCATCTATGGCGGCGTGATACATAGATTAGGGTGTGCCTTATGTTTTTGCGGAAACGTCCGTACACCCCGTTTCAGCGAGTTTTCACCCTTCGCACCCACAACTGTCCATGTGAACGTACTGCCAAAACGAAGAGTATCTCTGGTCTCGCTGGCTAGAAAAGGGCTACGATGGTGGCCCCGCAAAAACATAAGGCGCACCCCACTGCGCGAATAGTCTTGCGCGATTGCCTATGACCATGTACGCTGCACGAATACGAGCGATGTGCGGTGCATACGGTGGCGCGTGATGGGGAGGGAATCGTGCGTGTTCATATCCGCTGGCTGATTGGCGCGACGCTAATCGCACTGACGAGCCTCGTCGCCTTCGTACCCACCGTTCACGCCGCCACCCTTCATGTCACTACCTGCGCGGGTGACACGTCGCCCGGTTCGCTCGGCGGCACGATCGCCGCCGCTTCCTCCGGGGACACGATCGTCTTCGACGGCAACTGCACCGTCACTCTCACCGCCCCGCTCACCATCCCCGATTCCAAAAACCTGACGATTGACGCGGGGGGGCATACCGTCGCGCTCGATGGCGGTGGTGCGGGGCAGATCCTCCACCTCCAGGCAACGAACAACAAAGGCCCGACCGTCGCACTCAACGCATTGACGCTCCAACACGGCAAGGCGGCGCAGGGTGGCGCAATCTTCAACGATCAGGGCACGCTGACGATCACGAACTCCGCCATCATCGCCAACACCGCGACGACCAGCGGCGGCGGCATCGAGAATGCGGGCGGCGTGCTCAAGGTGACGAACAGCACCTTCTCCGGTAACACCGCGAGCGGCCCAGGCGGGGCGACGGGCGGGGCGATTGACAATGACGCGCATGGCACGGCAACGATCGTCAGCAGCACGATCAGCGGCAACACCGTCATGAGCCAGGCGGCGCAAGCGGCGGCCGGTGGCGGTCTCTTCGACTTCGCGACGGTCGCAAACAGCGTGACGCTCACCGAGACGATCGTCGCGGGGAATACCGGCGGAAATTGCAACGGCGCGGACATCGGTAGCGCCAACCCGAACGGCCTCGCCAGCGGCGGGCATAACCTGATTGGCGTCCGGCACAACAATCCGGCGGACCCAACCTGCGGCGTAGACTTCACCGGTCTTGCTGCTGCGGGCGAGATCGTCGGCACCGACGCATCGCCGGTCAATCCTAAACTCGGCCCGCTCGGCAACAACGGTGGCACGACGCCAACGCTCCCTTTGCGGCTCGGCTCCCCGGCGATTGATGCGGGCGGGACCTGCCCGGCCGGCGTGACGACGGACCAACGGGGCGTCACCCGGCCGCAGGGCGCCGCATGCGACATCGGCGCGTATGAGAGTCAGGGCTTCACGGTGCAGTCCGTTGCCGTGAGCGGCGCGACGCCGCTGAAGGTGGGCCAGACGACGCCACTGACCGCAACGGGGACCTACAATGACGGCTCGACGGCGAACATCACCGGGCAGGTGCAATGGTCCTCGAACAACGTGGGCGTCGCGACGGTGGATGCGGCGGGGAATGTGACGGGAGAATCGCCGGGTACGGCGACGATCACCGCGACGGTCAACGGCAAGCAGGGGACGTTCGTTGTGACGGTCGGCGCGCCGACGCCGATCGGCATCACCGTATCACCCGTGCCCGCGCCACGTCCGTCGGGCGCGCCAGCCGGATCAGCCCCCGCACCCGTGCCCGCACCTCGGACGGCGCCCGCACCGGCGCCCATCGGGGGCGCTGCGACGCAGAACGGTCCGACACCCGCGCCGATCCCGCCCAGTCGCTGAGTCCTGCCGGGGCAAGACACAATTGGATGACCGCCGCGCCTCTGGTGCGGCGGTCAATTGTTGCACACGAAGCATTGAACCGGTAGGTGCGCGGCGCTCACCTGCCGGTTCTTGCTGTGGCAGGCTAATGAACATAAAGAGCTTAACTGGGTACTGGTGGTGGCAGGCTTCCAGCCTGATTGACACACGGGCTGGAAGCTGGAAGCCTGCCACCACCGATAGCCGTTTGCTCTATGGCGACCAGATGGGGGAGGCGGCGGTTTCGCTATCCGGGGAGAGGGCATGAGATTGGAGACCCTGGAAATTGGTCACGGTCAGGCGACCGGCGGGGGAGACGATGAGGACGCGCAATCCGTCCGCCGAGACCGTGCCGCCCGTGCCGGTCGTCAGGTCGCGCTGATCGTTGCCGTCCGCCGTGGCGACGATCACCGCGCGCGTGCCGCCCGTTTCGCGCGTGGCGATGATGCGCGTACCATCCGGCGTCCATGAGGGAGCGCGGAAGGCTACGCCATTTGTCCCGGCGAGAACGCGTTGGAGGCCGAAGCCGTCCGTGTTGAGCGTCCAGATGCTCGTGTCACGCTCCATCGCGACGCGGCTGCCGTCCGGCGACCACGCGACCGCGTTGATACCCGGCACGCCCGCGAAGAGTGTCGTCACGCCGCCATTCGGGACGGAGAACAGGGCGAGATCATGCCCGCGTACGAAGGCGATCCGCGTACCGTCCGGCGACCACGCGGGCAGATCGTCGTTCGGGCCATCGGTGATAGCGATGCCGTTCTTGCCGTCCGCGCCGACGATAAAGAGTTTGCCGCCCGCCGCGTAGACGAGCCGCGCGCCGTCCGGCGACCACGATGGAGCGCGCGCATCGCTGGACGGAGTGGCGAGCGTCGTGCGGTTCTTGCCGTCCGCGCCCACGGCGACGAGCGCGGCGGGGCCACTGCCCGCTTTCGCGGTGAAGGCGATGCGCTGGCTCGGCGCGGGTGGCGCGGCATCGCCGTAGCGCCAGCGCCGATATTGGAGGCCGACATTGCCTGCCTCGACCGTGAATCCGTCCGGGTTATCCGGCGTGTACGTCAGGACGCGCCGCTCGAACGCCTGCACGAGTACCTGCTTCTGGATGCCACCGACACGTATCTTCGCCCAGTATGGCTCGGTAATTGGGAATCCCACGCCACTCGCATAGCCATTCCCAAACAGCGGGCCGTTCATCATCTGATCTCCGACGATCATCGGGCCGGACGCGAAGATGAAATCATGGAAGACGGAGGCGGTGCGGTGATTCGTCTCCGCGATCAGTTCGCCCGCCGTCACGCCGCCCGGCCCACCCCCGGCGACGGCGCCACTCCGGTCTACGGTCTGTGTGACCGGCGCGTTCGCGGCGAGGGGCGGCGCGCCGGTCAGGGCGGTGAAGGTGGCATAGGTTGGGCCGTCCGGGTCGCTCGCATCCCCGGCGATCGTCACGGTGGCGGGCGAGAAGGTCTGGAACATCGTGTCGCCGAGTTGGAGGCGGCCAGTAATCATCTCGGTGGCCAGCAGGCCATTCGTGACGAAGCCGGGCGCGGCGCGGTTCCCGGCCGGGTCAGTCCGCTCCATCCGCGTCTTGTCGAAATATTCGACCAGCCGCGATCCGCCCGGTGCGTTCGCGTACGGCTCGCGGGCGATCACGTACGTCTGCCGGTCAATCGGCCCCCAGAGGTAGGAGCGCCGCCCCTGCGCGAGGTCGTCTGTGCGCCGCCAGAGGGCACGAAAGGCGGGATCAGCGAAGTTCACTGGCGCGCTCGCCGAAACCGGATCGGCACGGAGATGCAGCGGAAACGCGATCGGCGCGACGAGAACGGCGAGCACGCACAGCCCAGCCCATACGAATCGTCGGCGCCGCTGCTTGTATGGACGTACCACATCACTCTCCCCGGATACCGCCCCCGCCTATTGTACGTACATATCCTCCCGGTGGCTAGTCGAGGGCGGCAGCGCGTTCTCGAAGAGGGCGAGTTTATCGCCCTGTCTGTCGCGCGTGACGGTGCAGATGAGCAGGGCGATAGATCAGCCGGCGGATACCGGACAGGATCACGCGCCCAAGCCAGAGATAGCGCATGAGCGGATTCTGGCCGCAGCGGTTTGACTGATCCGCAGGGATCGGACAGGCGTCAATGCGCGCCATGGCTCATCCCCTGTTCGGGCATCGCGTGGCCGGTATGATCGTCTCCCATTTCCCCGGCGGGCGCGTCCATCATCTTGAGCATCGCCGGGCCGCCGGTGCGGAGAAATCGGATGACGAGGATCAGCGCGATCACCAGAAAGGCGATATTCAGCCACGCGGTGTAGTTCCAGTGCGCCCCTTCGGTGATCTTGGCGACGTTGTGATTCGTCGGGATGATCCCCAGCGCCCCAAAGAGCAATTCGACTATGTACCCAGCCGCTGCCATCGTCACGTAGAACGTCGCGAGGATGTAGAGGGCCACTCTGCCGCCGTAGTATTTGCGGTAAATGTCCAGCACCGGCAGGACGATCAGGTCCGCGAAGATGAAACTGACGACGCCACCAAAACTGATTCCGCCGCGCCATAAGACCGCCGCGAGCGGTACATTGCCGACCGAGCAGACGAAACTGATGATCGCGACGAGCGGCCCGACCAGCGGCCCTTCAATTTTGGCGAGCGTCGGATGCCCCGCGAGAAAGAAGCGCTGCCAGAAGGAATCAGGCACCCACGCCGCGAGCGCGCCGGCAATCAGGAAGCCGATCGCAATGTCCTGCCAGACGGAGACCCAGTCCATGACGAAGAAGTGGCTAATTGCCGTTGATCCCCGGCGACTGAAGATCTTCTGGAAAACTGAGCCGCCTTCGACGCTCATATCCATACTCGCATGGCCTTCCATCCGGCCGATCCTCCCTTCGTCCGCGTTCTTCCGCGCCATCGCAACGAGTTTGGGCGTCAGGGTGAGGCGGAAGATCAGTGCAATGAGAATGACCATGATGATGCCGCCGGCGAACTCCGCCGCTGTAAACTGCCAGCCGAGCAGCACGATGAGGATGATGCCGAGTTCGATGACGAGGTTGGTCGAGGCGAGTTCGAAGACCATCGCGGACGTGAAACTCGCGCCCTTGCGAAAGAGCGAGCGGGCGAGCGCGACCGCCGCGTACGAGCAGGAACTCGATGCGACGCCGAATAGAGAAGCGAACGTCAGGCTCCGGGGCGAATCGTCGCCGAGAAAGCGCGCCATCGTCTTGTGCGAGACGACGGCCTGGACAATGCCGGAAAGCCCGAAGCCGAGGATGAGCGGCCAGAGCACCTCCCAGAACATGTCGAATGCCGTCTTCAGTGCGTCGCCGATTGCGCTAAGGAACCCTGTCATCGGTCATGCCTCCCTTCCGTCATACCCCCGGTGGGTATCCATCGCGATGATATACCCGCTGGGGGTATCTGTCAAGCGCCCGCCGCGTTGCTCTGCATCGCTGTGAGAGCGGACTGAATTGCAGCGAGACACGCGGCGTGCTGCGTCAGGAAAATGTGGTGCTTCCCAGGCAGGATGTGAAGCGTCATCGTGGGTACCTGGGCCGCGAGCGATTGAACGGCGGCGAGGGGAGCGGCCGGATCCGCATTCCCGTGAAGGGCGAGGATCGGCAGGGCGCCGAGCGCGATCAATGCCGGCAGAACGTTGTGAGACAGCACGCAATGCGCAAGCGTCCCCGAGTAGGAATGCCACGTATGGGCCAGCGAATCTTCCGCAACCGCTGCGGGAATGGCGTGGGAAAGCCGTCCGGCGAGGAGAGTGACGAGGGGCCGAAAGGTCGCGAGGAGGAGATGGATGCTGTGGGCGGCTCCGCCATTGAGCACCGTGATGCGGGCCATCCATTCCCCGTGCTCGATGATGTACGCCTGCGCCTCTGCCTTGCTCTGATACGAAGGCAACGATATGAGCACGAGGCCACGGACATGCGCGGGGTAGCGGGCGGCATACTCGGCGGCGAGGATCGGACGAACGCGAGCAGGAACGCGACACGGAGAAACGTCGCGCGAAGGATGGTGGTGGGGAGGCGTCGCTCGCTCATAGCCCCGTGTGCCAAGAAGTATGCCACCACCGTGAGCAGACAGGGGAGATAG
>JALYUS010000701.1 GCA_030853625.1 Chloroflexota bacterium | reverse complement strand
GCTCGTCTTTCACTTCGCGGGCGGTGGAATCCACGATCTGCGGCGGGGTATCGGCAGGCGGTGGGCGATCGTCCGGCGGGATGTTGCGGCGCAGAAGGCGATCGAGGACTTGCCCGCTATACAGCACGAGAAGCGCGCCCATCAGCGAAATCACGAAGGCGACCACGACATTGATCGTGCCATTGTAGAAGCGGCCGACGATGAAATTGCCAACGATTGCGCCGATGCCGCCGATGAGCAGATTACCGAAGCAGCCGAAGCCGAAGCAGCCCATCCCCTGCGGCCGGGCGATGAATGCCGCCACCAGGCCGGAAGCGAAGGCGAGAAAGAGCCAGGTCGCCCAATCTCCGGCTCCATACGTGACGGCGAAAGATGTCTGCATCGAGAGTATCGCCCGTCCTGTCTAGTCGTCCGTGTCTCCGCTCGCGGCCATCGTCGCGCCCGCAGGATGCGCGCCGCGATCGTCCATCGGCGCGGCTTCCGGGGGGCGCGGCGTCGCGGCCTGGAGCATACCGACCGCTTCGAGGTTGCGGCGCACCTGCGCGCGCGCCTCATTCGAGAGCGGCGTACCCGGCAGGCGGACAGTCGTCTTCTCCGTCTGGCCGAGGGCGCGCATCGCTTCCTTGATCGCCGCCTGAAAGGTTCCCGGCACATGTGTGACGTTCGCGACGCGCATCAGATCGAGGAAGCCGCGGCGGGCGCCCTCGTAATCGCCCTTGCGGAACGCCTCGACACAACCGACGCCCGGCCCCGGCGCGAAGTTCGCCTCGCCGATCACCGCACCGTCACCGCCAAGCATCAGCGTGTTCAGCAGATGGTCGGACGACCCCGTGAGGACGGAGAAGTCGGGCCGGATGCGCTTCACGCTCTGCACGCGGCTCCGCACCAGCGCGGCGGAATCCACCGAGTCTTTGACGCCGACGATGTTGTCGTTCTCCTCCACCAATTGCGCGAGAACGGGCGTGCTGACCGCCGTGCCGGTGAAGACGGGGATATTGTAGATCAGGATCGGCAAGTCCACCGCGTTTGCGACCGCGCCAAAATGCGCGAGCAGTTGCTCGTCACCGAGCGTCTGGTAGAACGGCGTCACGACTGCTGCCGCGTCCGCGCCGACACCCTTGGCATGGCGCGTCAGGTCAATCGTCTCGCGCGTGTTCACGCCGCCGGCGCCGACGATGACCGGCACGCGGCCTTTGACATGCTCGACGACTTTCTGCGCGTACTCCTTACGTTCGGTGGCGGAGAGTTGCGTAAACTCGCCCGTCGTCCCCAGAATGAAGAGGCCATGCACTCCGGCGGCGATCAGCCAGTCCAGATGGCGGAGCGTCCCGTCCCAATCAATGCTCATATCGTCGTTGAAGAGCGTCACCGTTGGGGGGATGATGCCGCTAAACATCGCCATGCTTCCTCCTACCTGCGCGGGTCGTCCATTGCCGCGAGTATAGCAGAGGCAGGGGCGGGCGGATCAAACAAAGGGCGGGGTACTGGACCGACAGATCGAGATGCCGTCGGACGTGCTCAGACATACGAATTCGGGTCGCCGGGCTGAACGAGGGCGGCGGGATCGAGGAATTCGGCGGCTTCGTCGGCAGTCAGGATGCCTTCAGAAATCAGGACAGCGCGCACGGTGCGCCCCTCGCGGAAGGCTTGCTGCGCGACCTTCGCCGCACGGCTGTAGCCGATCCGCTGATTGAGTGCGGTGACAATCGCCGTGCTCTGCTCGACCCATTCGTTGATCCGCGCGCGGTTTGCCGTCATGCCCCGCACGCACTGCTCGACGAAGACGCGCACCGCGTTCGTGAGGATTTCCATGGACCAGACGAGGTTGAAGGCGATCACCGGCATCATCACATTGAGGTCGAGTTGCCCCGCCTGCACCGCCAGGGCGACCGTTGTGTCGTTGCCGACGATCTGAAAGCAGACCATGTCGAGCATTTCCGCCATCACCGGGTTGACTTTGCCCGGCATGATCGAGGAGCCGGGTTGCACGGCGGGCAGCGCGATCTCGAAGAGGCCCGTGCGCGGCCCGGAGGCCATCAGGCGGAGGTCATTCGCGATGCGGATCAGTTCGAGCGCGACCGTCCGCAGGTCGCCGGAGAGCGCGCCAAGTGATGCCATACTCTGCGTCACCTCAAAGAGGTTTTCCGCCGGGCGGAGGTCCGCGATGCCGGTGACTTCTTTGAGATACCGAACCGCTTCGCCGCGATAGCCCGCGCCGCTGTTCAAGCCGGTACCGAGCGCCGTCGCGCCGATGTTCAGGTCGCCGACCCAGTGCGCCGTACCCGCGATCCGCTCGCGGACGTGCTTCACAGTATTCGCGTAGCCGCCGAACTCCGCGCCGAGGGTCGTCGGCACGGCGTCTTGCAGGTGCGTGCGGCCGCTCTTGACGACATCCGCAAACTCCTCCGCCTTCTGGCGGAACGCCTCTTCGAGCGATTGTAATTGCTTCACCACGCCCGGCAGCACGCGGAGCGCGGCGACTTTCGCGATCGTCGGGAAGATGTCGTTCGTGCTCTGGCTCATGTTCACATCGTCGTTCGGGTTGATCGGGGAATACGCGCCGCGCCGCCCACCGAGCAATTCGTTCGCGCGGTTGGCGATCACCTCGTTGGCATTCATGTTGTGCGAGGTGCCTGCGCCCGCCTGGAAGACATCCACGACGAACTGCTCATGATGCTGGCCGTCAATGATTTCCCGCGCGGCGCGC
>JALYUS010000646.1 GCA_030853625.1 Chloroflexota bacterium | reverse complement strand
GGAAGTGCTGGGGTAGCAGTAAGGAAACATGGAGAGGAATTGTAAACGTTTGCTTCCCTGTCTTTCTCTGCGCCCTCTGCGCCTTTGCGGTTCATGTGCTTTCGCCTCCCGGTTTCAGCCATTGATCGTACCAGGCACGGACGCGGCGGAGAATGTCACGCTGGTGGGCGCGCTCGCGGACGCCGTGCGGCTCGCGCGGGTATGTGACGAATTGCACCGGTACATCGTGCTCCCGCAAGGCGCGCGCGAAGCCGATGGCCTGCGTGAGGGGCACGCGGGCATCGTTCTTCCCGTGGAGCATGAGCAGCGGTGTTATCGCATTTTTCGCGTAGGAGATCGGTGAGAGACGCGCGGCGTTGTGCGGGCCGGGGCCGTCCCACGGGCGGTCGCCGCCGAGCGCGGCCTCGAAAGTCGGCAGGTCGCTCGTCATCGTCATCATGTTCCAGTCCGCAATGCCCGCACCCATCACACCCGCCTTGAAGCGGTGCGTCTGCGTAATCGCCCACGCGGTCATGAACCCACCCTGGCTCCAGCCGCCGATGCCGAGTCGCTCCGGGTCCGCGATGCCGCGCGCAATCGCTGCGTCCACCGCCGCCATGATGTCCCGGTAGTCCGCGCCGCCGACATCGCCGCGCGCCGCCGTTGCGAAGGTATTGCCGTGCCCCATCCCGCCCCGGCAATTCGGCATCAGTACCGCGTAGCCGTGCGTCGCGAGCCACTGGCCCCAGTTGTTGGGCCGAAGATTCCAGCCGTTCGCCCAGCGGCTGTACGGCCCGCCGTGGACGTAGACAATCGTCGGCAGCGGACCGTCCGGCGCGTCCGGCGGGCGAATGAGGATGCCATCGAGCGCGAGACCGTCCGGCGCATCCCAATAAAACGGCTCCTGCTTGCCGAACTGAATGTCTCGGAATTCCGCATGATGATCGCTGATCCGGTGCAAGGCATGCGGCGCGCCCGCCCAGAGTTCGGGCGGCTCATCGCCCGCGCTCCGTACGACCGCGACGACTGGCGCGGTGTGAGTCGGCATGGCGCCCGAAAACGCGCCGAGATCGCCCGTCGGGTGCGCGCAGAAGGGTGTGGGCAGACCCGTTGGCGTGTTGAGGTTGACCAGTTCCGTCGTCAGTCCCCTCGCTAGCGCGATGGTCATGCGGGGTTGACCCGGCGCGATCGCGAGATGCATGGCGCACGCCGCCTCAGTAACGGCGGGGTTCATTACGGTTGGCTCACCACCCTCGGCGGAGACGGCCCAGATCGTGGCGGAGCATTGCGGCGCTGGCTCGTGCGGAGCGACGAAGACGAGCAGATCGCCAACCGCCTCCGAGATGCCCCAGGCAAGATTGCTCCCGCCCGTCGTGTGGCAGAGGCGGTGTGCCTGACCGCTCACGACGGGGATGGTGAAGATTGCCGTCTTGTGCCGGTCATCTAGTTCGGGCGTCGGTTGGGCGAAGTAGGCAATCGTTTGCCCATCCGGCGACCAGGCGCATTCGGTGATGTGCATATCGCCGGTGGGCAATACCGTCACCGCGCCGCTGGCGAGGTCGAGGAGATGGAGGCGATGATAGGGCCACCGTTCGCCGTAGACATCGGCGTCGTCGCGCTCTTTTTCGCGTCGCTCGTCCGCGTCGGTCGGGTCATCGGGCGCGAGGAAGGCGACGCGCCTACCGTCCGGCGACCACGCAAAGAATTCGATGCTCTGCTTGCGCTCGACCAGTTTTTCCGCTTCGCCGCCGTTGGCAGGCATTCGGTACAGCGCCTTCGTACCCCGCGTCGCGCGGTCAGAGAGGAACGCAAGCGTGTGGCCATCCGGCGACCAGCGCGGCGTGTCGTCTCGTCCGCCGCCGAATGTCCATTGCCGCGCCATCGCTGTGCCGTCCGTTGGCGCGACCCAGATCGTCCCTTCCGAGTGGTCGCCCTCCTGCCCGTAGCAGGCCGCGACATACGCCACGCGGCTGCCGTCCGGCGAGAGTTGCGGATCATCCGGGTATGCGAGTGAGACGATCAACTCTTCCGTCAGTGGTGTTGGCATGACGCTCCTTTCAGTCGCGAGTAGAGAGTAGACGGTAGAGAGTAGACAGAAAAAATGCGCATAGCCTCTCTGATCCCAACTGACTACCGACTGCTGACGACTGACGACTGACTACTACTCGCACGCGGCGCGACGATCTGCAACCGCGCGCCGTGGGCCACCGATGGGTCGAGCCAGCGCGCTTCTGTGGGGCCGGGATCGGCGGTCAGGCAGGCGCTGTAGGGGCCGTCGCCACGCGCGGCGAGCGGAGCGGCGAGCATGCTCTGGTCGTCCTGCGGCTGCGCAAGTTCGATACTGTACTGGCCGACAACATAGGTTGCCGTGTGGGCGCGGATGTCCGGGTTGTCGCGCTCGACGAGCGGGAGGGCATCAAGGAGCGCGCTGAACCGCCCCTTCGCGGCGGCGAGATCGCCGACGGCGAGGGTAAGGCTGAGGACGCCGGTCACGTCATTCGCGTGGTGCACTGCGTCGCCGCTCGGCACACGCAAGCCGCGCGGCGTCACATCCTCGATGATAAAGGGCAGTTGACCGGCGGGAGACACGCTCGCGCTCCGCCACCGGAGTTGCACGCCGTCCAGCCGGGTGCGCGCGCCGTCCATTGGGGCATAGGGGAGTCCCGCGCCAGTGAGCCGCGCGACATCCGCCGCGAGGTCGGTGCTGCCGAGGGCGAAGTCAATCAGCCCACCCCCGGCATCGAGGAAGCGTCGCCAGCGGTGCTGCGAGGGCGCCGCCGGGTCCTGGAAGGCGATCAGTTCGATGTACGCGCCATCCGCGAAGGCGATCAGGGCGTTGTGTGTGCCGCCGGGATGCGCGCCGCCGGGGATAACGGTGAAGCCCAGCCCCTCATAGTCGTGGATGCCGGTTTCCAGATCGGGGACGAGAATAACGCAATGGTCAATGCCGGTGAGCATCGGTGCCGCCTCTCTCTGTCGTTCCGTCAGCGTGCAATTGCTGCCATGCAGCGTAGCACATGGGATCGCGTGAGCAAGGTCATGGGCAGGCCGTCAGGTGGCGGGGACGATCGCGATGGCATCAATCTCGACGGCGGCGCCGAAGAGCAGCGCCGCGACCTGGATCGTCACACGGGCGGGCGGGTCCTGGGCGAAGCGCGTGCGGTATGCCCGGTTCATCGCCGCGAAGTCGTCCAGCGAGCGCAGCCAGACCGTCGTGCGGACGACGTGAGGCAGGCCGCTCCCGGCCCGCGCGAGGACGGCTGCGATGTGGTCGAGCGCCAGTATCGTCTGCTCCTCGACGCCTCCCACCGGATGATTCTCCGCATCGGTGCCGAACTGGCCCGCAACGAAGCAGAGGCCGACAGCGATCACCCCGGCGGAGTAGGGGAGGTCGGCAACGATGGGGGCCTCGACAATTTTCTTCATACTTGCGCTCCTTCCATCGGTGCGAGTGCGATGCCCGCCTGTGCGATGGTCGTGGCGAGCGATGTGCCGGGGCAGGCATGGAGACCGGCGCCGAAGGTGAACAGTCGTCGGTCTTTCCGGGAGATAATCGGATCGTCGGGAAATGCCATCATCGCTCGCCCCTTGCTTTGTGGTCTCCATGCGGCGTGGATGCAGTCGCCGTGACCGGAGGATAGTATTGCGGCGCTTCGCGGCGGTCGTGCATTCCATAGTCACGGATGATCCGTACCGCACGGAAGCGGGCCACCGGAGCCGACGCAGCGGGTGCCGGGTGCGTCTGACCTGCATACCATGCCGCGAGTGCCGCCTCGTCCCGCCACGATGCCAGCCAGAGACCCTTACCAGGGATCGTGATACCGTCGTACCGTCCCCAATCAACGAGGCCATCGGCGCCGTCGTACACGTCCGGCGATGGGATGGCGGCGCCCGGCGGCGCTTCGGTGATCGTGACCATCTGCGCTTTCCCGACTGCCGTTGTGTCGAACCGCTCCTGCCGGGGCTGCTGCCCCTGCGGCGACTGCGAATCGGTCGTGATCTCACCGACCCGCAGGTGATAGTCCGCGAAGACGCGGGACCGGCCTTGTTTCTGCACGTTGTGATGCACGCCGAGGGTACGCCAGCGGATCAAGGCTTTCTCGTCGCGCCACGTCGAGAGCGACAAGAGACGCCCCTCGGTCTTCTCACTCGTGAATCGTTCATTGTCAATGAATCCCTCAATCTGCTCGAGTTCCGGCCTCAGCATCTTCGCGAGGTCGAGGTAGGTATCCATTTCCTCCACGTTCGGTTGGACCTCGAAAATAACAGCGAACATCGGCAGCCTCCCCGTTCATTCGCGTGCTGCGACCATTTCCGCATCACCGCACGCTCTGAGCGTATATCGCGCTGCTCTATTTGTCGAATAGATAGACATCGCCCCTACTATCAGTTATACTGATGCGCATGGAGATGATCGAGATCGAGGCGTTCGTGGCGATTGCCCGCGCGGGCAGCATCTCCCGCGCGGCGGTAACGCTGCATCTCTCGCAGCCGGCGATGAGTCGGCGCATTGACCTGCTGGAGCGGGAGATCGGCGTGCCGCTCTTCGACCGGGTACCGAGCGGGGTCCGCTTGACGGACGCCGGGGAGGCGTTCCTGCCGTATGCCCGGCAGGTACTGGCGGCGGCGCGGGACGGCGCGGAAGCGGCGCGGGCACTGGAGGCGGAGGAGCGAGGCACGGTTACGCTCGCTCTGGTCGGGACGCTGGCGAACACCCGGCTGACAATGCGTCTGCGGGCGTTCCGAGACGGCTATCCGCAGGTGCGGTTGCTGATACATACCGCGCGGAGCGACGAGGTGAGCGCGATGGTGCAGCGGGGCGAGGCGCAACTCGGCCTGCGCTATTTCGCAGTCCCCGACCGCGACCTGATCGCACTGCCGATCGCCGACGAACCGCTGCGGGTCGTGAGCGCAGGCCAATCCCGGCTCGTGGCTCCCACCACCACCGATGTGCGGGCGCTCGTCGGCGTGCCGTGGGTGGGCTTTCCGCAGGGGGCGCTGTCGTCGGGCGAGCCATTCGCGCGGGCGGTCGAGCAACAGTTGTTCCGCTGCGGGCTGGGCGACGCGGAGTACATCGCGATTGATAGTCTCACGGCACAGAAGCGCCTCATCGAGGCGGACTTCGGCGTCGGCCTGATGCCGACGAGCGCCATTGAGGAGGAAGTCCGCCTGGGAACGCTGCGCACCCTCTCCATCCCGGCCCTTGCGATCACGGTGCCCGTGACGGTCGTTCACCGGCGCAATGGCTACTTGAGTGGGGCGGCGCGTCGGCTGCTCTCATCGCTCGCCGATCCCGCGTGAGGGTCGGATGGTGGACGACCGCACGCAAAATCGGTACGATGGGTGTAACGGTTCGAGGTTCGAGGTTCGAGGTTCGAGGTTCGAGGTTCGAGGTTCGAGGTTCGAGGTTCGAGGTTCGAGGTTCGAGGA
>JALYUS010000598.1 GCA_030853625.1 Chloroflexota bacterium | reverse complement strand
AGATCAGCGGGCGACTCGATGTCGGCATCACGGGCGGGCGAATCGCCGCCATTGCGCCCAATCTCGACCGGAGCAACGCCCGAACGGTCTTTGACGCGACCGGGCAGTACGTCACGCCGGGGTTGATAGATCTGCACACGCACATTTACTGGGGTGTCACCTACTGGGGCATCGAGGCCGATCCCGTCGCCGCGCGATCGGGCGTCACGACGTGGCTCGATGTCGGCAGTGCAGGCGCGTACTCCTTCCCCGGCTTCCGCCGCTATATCGCCGAACCGAACCGCGTGCGCACCTTCGCCTTGCTCAATCTCTCCGCCATCGGTTTGATCGCGCCGACATTCGAACTGGCGACGCTGGAATACTGTAATGTTCCGCTGGCAGCGAGCATCGTCGAGGAGAATCGCGACATTATTCTCGGCATCAAGGCGCGCATTGACGCGAGCACGACGCGCGGCGTCGGCATCCGCCCAATGGAAATGGCGCGCGCGCTGGCGGACACCGTCGACCTGCCGCTGATGGTCCATATTGGCACCAGCCCACCCTCGCTCGATGAGATCCTCGCCCTCCTCCGGCCCGGCGACATCCTGACCCACTGCTTCCGCTCGCAGGGCCAGCACCGCATTATTGGCGCGAACGGCCATGTGCGCGAGGATGTAATCGCGCTCCATGAGGCCGGACTGATCCTCGACATCGGCCACGGCGCCGGCTCATTCGGCTTCGACACGGCGGAGATCGCGCTGGCGGAGGGCATCATGCCCGATGTCATTTCGAGCGACATCCATCAACTCGCCGTGCAGGGACCGATGTTCGACCTGCCGACGACGCTCTCCAAGTTCCTCAATCTCGGCATGAGCCTGCCGGACGTGATCGAGCGGGCGACGAGCCGCCCCGCCGCCGCGATGCGCCGCCCCGACCTCGGCACGATTGCACCCGGCAGCGTCGCGGATATCGCCCTCTTCCGCATCGAGGAAGGGGAATACACCTTCCTCGATACACAGATGGTGGCGCGGCAGGGCACGCGCCGCCTCATCAACACGCTGACGATGGTGGACGGCATACCGCTTCCGCGCATCCCGGAGCGCAAGCGGATGATCTGGGCGAACCTCCCCGCGCATCAGCAGCCGATTACCGCAACAGGCATGGGAACCATATCGGAGGAGCGAAACACCTAAAAATGATGGTGGCGGGAGGCGTCTCAGATCACATGGAATTCCGTCTGCCGCCCCGCCAGCCAGGAGACCGTGCCGCCGGTGAGAACGGCGTCTTCTTCGAGGGCGATACGCACTTCCTGGCCGCCCCATTCCGGCACCGGGTGACGGACGTTCAGTTCGATGGAGTAACAGGTGTTGTCGTAGAGCGGGTAATCGCCGTTGCCCGGCACGCCATCCTGCCGGTCCCAGAGGCCGATCGTCGGCCCGGCGGCGTGGCCGTGGTAGCCGAGGGGATGGGTATAGATGCTCGGTGTCAGTCCGGCATCGCGCGCATCCGCGAGGGCTTCGCGTAGGACGGTATTGCCGGAATGCCCGACGGTCATCGCCCGGCGCAGAATGTCCTGCAAGCGATTGCCTGCCGCCAGCGCCGCGACGAGACCCGCCGGAGCCGCCGTCTCGCCCGGTTTGCGAATATAGGCGTGCTGCTGGTGGTCGGTCGCCAGACCGAGATAATAAAAGCCCATGTCGCAATGCAGGAGGTCGCCGTGCTGGATCAGCGTGCGCCGGTCGTCCGTCCGCTGAATGGCGTCCCACGCCTCGCCGGGTGACTGAATCGTGATCGTCGGCTGGAACCACGCCTGCAATCCGGCGTCGAGCATCGTCTGTCGCATCCACCAGACGACATCGTCGGTCGTCGTACTGCCGGGCTGGATCGTACGCGACGAGAAGGCTTCGGCGATGATCGCGTGCCCGATGCCGATAATGCTCGGATAGACTTCCAGTTCGGCGGGGATGCGCCGCTCCAGCCAGCCGACGCAGAGCCGCTCGGCGCTCGTCGTGCGGGCCATCAACTCCTCACCGAGCGCGGCGATGCGCGTGTATTCATGATGGGTCAGGCCATCACCAAAGGCGAAGGTGGCGGAGATGTCGAGGCCAATCGTCTGCGGATCACGCTCGCGGACGACGCGGGCGAGGCAGGCATCCTGCTCCTCGGCCTCCGGGTCCCATCCCTTTGTGTAAAACTCCCCGAAGCCGTAGCGGTCAAGCGTCAGCCGCTCCACGCTGCCGTCCGAGCGGCGGGAGAAGACGAGAATCGTGCGGCGGCGCGCGGCCATGCTCGGCTCCGGCAGCAGCGTCATAATGACCGGGTCCTCGTTGTACTCGCGGGCGGCGATGATCCACATGTCGAACCCCTCCCGCGCCATCACGGCGGGCAGGATCGTGTCAAGCCGCTGCTTCAGCCAGTCGTTCCGCACGACGGCGCGCGCCCGCAGTGGCAGGACGCGCTCGCGCAGATTTGTCAGAAAAGTGGTGCGGCTGTCGGTCGCCTCCGTGTCGGTCATCGTCGTCACTCCGTTTCATCATGCGGATCGCCTTGGACCTATCCGCGCCGTACTGTATCATGCCGCGACGAGCGGTCACGGGATCAGGGCGCGGGGATGCGAGGAAGCGTGATATCAACGAGCGAGAAAAAAGCGGTCGTCTTGCTGAGTGGTGGCCTCGATTCGACAACGACGCTGGCGATGGCCCAACGTGCCGGGTTCGCCGTCTATGCCCTAACCTTCCGCTATGGTCAGCGCCACGAACATGAGATCGAAGCCGCACGCCGGATCGCCACTGCGGCACGCGTCGCGGAGCACGCGATTATTGAGTTTGATCTGCATCGCTTCGGCGGCTCGGCGCTGACGGACGACATCGCCGTGCCCAAAGGCCGCAGCCTCGATGACATGCGCGTCGGTATTCCCGTCACATATGTCCCGGCACGGAACACGATTTTCCTCTCGTTCGCACTCGCCTGGGCGGAAACGCTCGGCGCGAGCGACATCTTCATCGGTGTCAACGCCCTCGATTACAGCGGCTATCCGGATTGCCGCCCGGAGTACATCGCCGCATACGAGCGAATGGCGAACCTCGCCACGAAGGCGGGCGTCGAAGGCACGCAGCGTGTAACGATCCACACGCCGCTGATCGCGATGACGAAGGCGGAAATCATTCGCGAAGGTGTGGCGCTTGGCATTGACTACGGCCAGACGACCACCTGCTACGATCCCGCGCCGGACGGCGCCGCCTGCGGCCAGTGCGACGCCTGCCTCCTGCGGCTCAAAGGCTTCGCGGCAGCGGGCCTCACCGACCCCGCCCCATATCGCGTCATCAGCCACGAAGCGGTATGACGGGCCAGCGTTCTCTCAATCGCGATTGATGACGATCATCGTGATCGTGTTCTTCACACCAGGTGTGCCGTGCAGATCGCGTACGACAACGCGCCCGACTTCCTCGATCGTCGCCACCTCGACAACGACGACGAGATCGTGCGGCCCCATCACGAGGTCCGCCGCGACGATGCCGTGTGTCTGGAGCAGGTGTTCGCGCACCGCCTGCCCCTTGCCGACCTCGGTGTCCACAAAGACGTAGCCCCGCGCCATCTCCCACCTCCTGCCGTGCCGCCGCCATTCGATGCCATCATTCTACCGCAGCAGTAATCCGCCATGAACGCACGATCACGGGCCGATTTTTCAACAGCCCGAAAATCGGACCCATGCACCCCTGTGTAGGTTCAGATAGGTACGCGACGGGTGGAGGAATAAGAAACGGGAACGTATCCTGAGAATGATTTGGTGCCTAAACCATTCATCCAAAGGAGGTTCCCGTCATGTCGAAGTCTACCCGATCC